>JAMOQM010000022.1 GCA_027064005.1 Candidatus Cloacimonadota bacterium
GCAACAGAGCTAAAGCTAATGACACCCCTTTTTGAGTCAACCTATTTTTTTGCCATGCACTCTTTTTTGAGACATTTTAAACCGTAAATTACCATTACACAATTAGAAAAAATTCTCAATCTTTTTTCTAGAGATTTTTTATTTTCATCAAAACTGAAAATTTTTGCTCAGGATTTAGCATGTTTGAAAAAAATATGTAATAATTAAAAATCTTTACAACTATGATAACCAAATAATTTTAGCGTCATGAAATTTAATCTCAAAATAATTATATATATAGTAATGGTTTTTTCAATAAACCTTATTAATTCTGAGCTTTCCGGCTACACTATGACTCGTCTTCATTATGATGGAGGGGGGGATTGGTATAATGATCCTGACGTATTACCTAACTTAGCAACATTTATTGACAGCACCCTTCAAAGTAAAACTTTTGAAGCTTCTCAAAAGGCAATAAGCATTAGTGATTCAAAATTATTTGAACAACCTTTTCTATATATGACTGGTCACGGTAATATTAATTTTTCCAAATCAGACATTAAAAATCTTCGAGAGTACCTTCTCAACGGCGGATTTATTTATGCAGATGATGATTTTGGAATGGACAAATCATTTAGAAGAGAGATAAAAAAACTTTTCCCTGAATACAGTTTGCAAGAATTACCAAAATCACATCCAATTTTTCATAGCTATTTCCAATTCGAAAACGGACTTCCAAAAATTCATAAACATAACGGAAAGCGTCCTCAAGCTTTTGCTATTTTCGATAAAAACCACAGAATGATGATTTTATATACTTATGAGTCAAATATATCTGACGGTTGGGCTTCCGCAAATGTTCATCATGACCCCAAAAAAATCCGCACAATTGCCTTAAAAATGGGGCTCAACATTTTATACTATATAATGAGTCAATAATGAGAATTACTCTAATCTCCGATCTTCATCTTAAATTTAAAGAAACTACCGAAGACAAATCGCGTCGCAAACAAGTAATCAATTTTCTTGAATCTTTAAAAAAAAATACCGATATTTTAATTCTCAACGGTGATATTTTTGATTTATGGGTAGCCTGGGAAAAAGTCATCATAAAAGGTTATTTTCCTATCTTAAAAAAATTAGCAGATTTAAATGAAGCAGGAATCCGTCTAATATTTATTGCCGGAAATCATGATTTTTGGTTCAATAACTTCCTCAGCAATTATCTTAATTTTGAAATTTATGATGATTTCTTTTTTGAAAAAATCGACCAAAAAAAAATTTTCGTTACTCATGGTGATAAATATACATCAAACGATTTTCGGTATAAATTATTTAGGACAATAATACGAAATAATTTTGTTAAAACTATATTTAAAGCAATTCATCCTGATTTAGCTTTATCTTTCGGAAATCTCTTATCGAGATCAAGCAGAAAACGCCGAGATTCCTCATCTACAATAAAAAGAAAAGAAAGCGGTTTAATTAATTTTGCGAAACAAAATCTCACAAAATACGATATAATTATTATGGGGCATTCCCATTCACCCATCATAAAAAATTTTAACGATAAATTTTATATAAATTCCGGAGATTGGATAAATCATAATTCTTACGTAACAATTATCAACGGAAAACCAGAACTAAAATATTGGAAAAATACAGGAGGATTTAATGAATAAATTCATCACAATGAAAACAAATTACGGAGATATCGAAATAGAACTTTTCAATGATATCGCACCCAAAACGGTAGAGAATTTTCTCGAACTGGCAAAAGGCTCAAAAGAGTGGTTTGACAAAAGTACCAATTCAAAAGTAAAAAAGCCATTTTATGATGGTTTAATTTTCCACAGAGTTATAAAAGATTTTATGATTCAAGGCGGATGCCCGGAAGGTACCGGCACAGGTGGTCCGGGATATAGTTTTGAAGACGAATGCTATGAGGAAGGCGAATCAATCTCAGGAAAAATTACCGACGACAAAGTAGGACTAGATTTCTTCAATCAAGTTATCGCACCCTATTTGGGATCAACTCCAGATCCGGATAAAGAGATCTTAGAAATTGCAGACAAATGCGTAAAATTACAATCAGTTGAACCATTAAAAGCACATCCAATTGAATATTATTTAGAGAAAACCGGACAGAAGAAATTTACTAAAAAAGGAAAATTAAAAGCTTCGGTAGATTTCGGAACACTTTGCATGGCTAATGCAGGTCCAAACACAAACGGATCTCAATTTTTTATTGTAACTAAAAAAGATGGTTGTGATTGGTTAAACGGCAAACATACCGTATTTGGCAAAGTAGTCAAAGGTATGGAAATAGCTCAAAAAATTGAAAATTTGCCAAAAGATCAAAATGACAAACCGGTTGAGAATTCCAAAGCAATTATCGAAAAAATAATAATAAAATAGGAGGAAAAACATGAAAAAACTTTTATTAATCTTGATGATTGTTGCATCCGTAACACTTTTTGCAAACAATAAAAAAGTTAATGTAACGATCAAAACAACTTACGGAGATATCGGATTAGAATTATATCCGGATGTTGCTCCAAAAACGGTGAAAAATTTTATAAGATTGGCAAAAGAGGGATTTTATGATAGCACCTATTTTCATAGAGTTATTCCAAACTTTATGATTCAAGCCGGAGATCCTAACACAAAAAATGCTAACCGAGCAGATGATGGAATGGGCGGACCAGGATATAAATTTGATGATGAAATCAGTGCAAAAGCTCTCGGATTAGATACTTTATTGGTAAAACATTCTATGTTAACCAGACAATTTCCGAAGAATCATCCTTATCAAAATATTACTGTTGAAGCTTTAGATGAGAAAAAGGGCAGTAAGTTTAACAACGAGCTTCCTTCAATTCATTTGGATTATGGAGTTATCGCAATGGCAAATGCCGGTCCCAACACAAACGGATCTCAATTTTTCATCATCACAGCAAAACGCGGAACACCGTGGTTAGATGGTCATCACACCGGATTTGGCAGAGTTGTCAGTGGACTCGATGTTTGTCATACAATTGAACATCTTCAAAGAGACAGACGCGACAATCCTGTTCCGGGCAAGACAGCCTATATTTTAAAAATAGTTGTAAAATAGATCTTAGACAAAGAAAAAGCTCCTCCAATCGGAAGAGCTTTTTTTTATTTAATTATTTTGAAATCGTTTAGTACATTCCACCCATACCACCCATTCCAGGAGCAGCAGGCATAGCAGGAGCCGGAGCTTCTTTTTCCGGAACATCAGTAATAATACATTCTGTTGTTAAGAATAATCCGGAAATACTTACAGCATTTTGAACAGCACCACGAACAACTTTCGCAGGATCAACAACACCGTTTTTATATAAATCTTCGAATTTATTTGTGGCAGCATTATATCCCCAATGAGGATCTGTTGATTCTTTTAACTTTTCAACAACAACAGCTCCTTCTTCACCGGCATTGCTTGCCAATTGATAAGCAGGAATTGTTAATGCTTTTGTCAAAAGTGCAGCGGCAACTTTTTCTTCATGAGTATTAAACTCAACATTTTCCAAAGCTTTTACAGCTTGAATCAAAGTAACTCCACCACCGGTAACGGTACCTTCTTCAACAGCAGCCCTAGTAGCGTGAAGAGCATCATCAACACGAGCTTTTTTCTCTTTCAATTCAGTTTCTGTAGCAGCACCAATTTTGATAACTGCAACCCCGCTACTTAATTTTGCTAATCTTTCTTGAAGTTTTTCTTTATCATAATCCGAAGTAGTTTCTTCGATTTGTTTTTTCAATTGAGAAACTCTGCCTTTAACATCTTCATCAGAGCCATATCCTTCTCGAATAGTGGTATTTTCTTTATCAACAAGAACTTTTTTTGCACGTCCAAGATCTTCAAGAGTAGCACTTTCCAATTTGCGTCCCATTTCTTCAGAAATAAGAGTAGCGCCGGTAAGAATTGCAATATCTTCAAGCATAGCTTTTCTTCTATCTCCAAAACCGGGAGCTTTGACAGCAACGATATTTAAAGAACCTCTTAATTTATTGATAACCAGAGTTGCAAGAGCTTCGCCTTCCAAATCTTCAGAGATAATTAATAATGGTTTACCTTCTTTGGCAACTTCCTGAAGAATAGGAAGAATGTCTTTCATAACACTAATTTTTTTATCAAAAAGAAGAATGTAAGGATCTTCAAGTTCGGCAATCATTTTATCGGTATCGGTTACAAAATATGGAGAAAGATAACCGCGGTCAAATTGCATACCTTCAACTTTTTCAAGATATGTTTCAATTGAACGAGCTTCTTCAACATTAATAATACCTTCATTTCCAACAGAAGCCATTGCATCAGCAATTAATTTTCCAATTTCAGGATCGTTATTTGCAGAGATAGTGGCAACTTGAGCAATATCTTCGTTAGTTTTTACATCATCACTTAATTCATGAATTTTTTCAACTATAATCTTTAAAGATTTTTCCAAACCGCGTTTGAGATACATTGGATTAACGCCGGCTGTAACATGTTTTAAACCCTCTTCAATAATTGCTTGCGCCAAGATTGTTGCAGTTGTTGTACCGTCCCCAGCGACATCGTGAGTTTTTTCAGCAACTTCTTTACAAAGTTGAGCACCCATATTTTCAAATTCATCTTCTAAATCAATTTCTTTAGCAATAGTAACACCATCATTGGTAATAATTGGTGATCCGAATTTTTTATCTAACACAACATTGCGTCCGCGAGGACCCAGAGTAACCTTTACAGCATTAGCTAATTTGTCCACTCCGCATTTTAAAGCGGTTCTTGAATCGTGACTGAATTTCATCTGTTTAGCCATCTCAGTCGACCTCCTTTTTTAATTTTCTTTTTTTAGCAGTCTTTACTTTTGAGTGATAATTATATAATAATCAAATTTCTGTCAACAAAAAATATTTTTTTATTTTTTTTTAGATTTTAATTTTTATTTTGTTTTCCACTTCTTTTTTGAATTCAATTTTCGGTAGGTTAAAATGTCGATAATAATCTATAATGGGAAAGAAATTAATATCGCCATAGAAATAATGGGAACAATAAAAAATGATAAAAATTCAATTGTGATAATAGTACTAAAAATCAAGCAGTCAGAAGAATGGACGCATCTTAAACTTCCTATCTGAAGCCGACAATCTTTAAACTTTTCAAATAATTGGAAAAGTTATAAGAAATTTTAGTCAAAAAGTCAGAATTGAAAAGATACGTTGGCTATATTTTGAAATATTTCAAGGTTCCCAAACAATAATTATTTAGATTGACATTAAAAGATTTTATTTTTATTTGGAAATAATTAAACAAAATTTATAATTTGGTCCTAAAATTAATTTATAAAAAGGTGGAAAAATGCAAGGAAAAGTAAAATGGTTCAATCCTAATAAAGGATATGGATTTATCGTATTAGACGACAAGGAATATTTCGTACATTGGAAATCAATCGTAACTAAATCACAAACAGAATTAAAAACTCTTACTCAGGACGAACCTGTTGAATTTGACATTATCGAGACAGACAGAGGTACTCAAGCAATTAACGTTGTTAGATTAGAACCAGAAAATTATTAATTAATGTTTTTACCGGTAAATAAACAAGACCTGCAATCAAGGTCTATACCTTCTTTAGATATTATTTTAATTTCCGGTGAAGCGTATGTAGATCACCCGAGTTTTGGTATTGCAATTATTGGGAGATTTTTAGAAAAATATGGCTATAAAGTCGGTATCATATCACAACCTGATATTAATTCTGATAGCGACTTTATAGCTCTTGGAAAACCAAATCTATTTTTTGGAATTAGTTCCGGAAATATGGATTCTATGGTAAACCACTATACTGCTCAAAAAAAACTTCGCTCCTCAGATGCTTATTCTCCCGATGGAAAAGTCGGTCTTCGTCCAAACAGAGCCGTAATAAAATATACTCAAAAAATCAAAACACTATTTAAAGATATTCCAATAATTTTAGGTGGAATTGAAGCAAGTTTAAGAAGAATTCCTCATTATGATTTTTGGTCGGATAATTTAAGAAATTCTATTCTTTTTGATTCAAAAGCGGATGCAATTGTTTATGGAATGGGTGAAAGAGCAATTCTAGAAATTGCCAATTTAATTTCAGCGGGTAAAACCATTAAAGAAATTATAGATGTCCCCGGAACAGTCGTACCGGTTAAAAAGCCTGACAAAGAAGGAATGATTCTTCCTGAATATACAAAGCAGATTTCAAAAGAAACTTTTCATAAATTTAATGTCTTATTTGATAAGAATTTTCAAAACAAGATTATTTATCAAAAATGTTTAGGAAGATTTTTAAAACATAATATCCCTTCAAAATCACTATCTACTGAAGAAATGGATGCTATTTATTCATTGCCTTTTGAACGAAAACCTCACCCGAAATATAACAAACAAAAGATACCTGCTTTTGAACAAATCCGTCTATCAGTAACATCTCATCGCGGTTGTTTTGGAGGATGCAGTTTTTGCACAATTGGTTATCATCAAGGAAAAACTATCCAATCTCGCTCAATAAATTCTATTCGTAAAGAACTGGAATCAATTACAAATGAAGATTATTTCCACGGTACGATCACTGATGTTGGCGGACCTTCAGCCAATATGTATGGACTTTTTTGCAAATTGGGAATTAGCGACACTTGTAATCGACAATCTTGTCTTTTCCCAACAATTTGTCCACACTTAGAAACTTCGTTGGCAAAAAACAAAGAGTTATTAAAAAAATTATCTGCAATAGATAAAATTAAGCATCTTTTTGTTTCATCAGGGATTAGATTTGACATTGCACTTTTGGATGACAAATACATCAAAACTATTACAAAAAATCACATTAGCGGATTATTAAAATTGGCGCCGGAACATTCGGTAACCCACATTCTTAAATTAATGAACAAACCGAATTTTTCTTTATATGAAGATTTTGAAAAAAAATATTTTAAGTTTTCTAAAATGTATGACAAAAAACAATTTATCGTTCCATATATAATCGTAGGACACCCCGGAGAGACTTTAGAAGATACTTTGGAATTGGCAATTAAACTGAAGCAAAAAAATATCAAATTAACTCAAATTCAAGAATTCACGCCTACTCCAATGACCTTAAGCACCTGTATGTACTATAGTGGTCTAAATTTCTTTACCGGCGAAAAAATACATATCCCAAAAGGGCGAGAAATTCATCTTATGAAAGCATTGATTCAGTGGTACAAACCTGAAAATAAAAAATATATTATGGAAGCTCTAAAAATGATTCATAAAGTAGGCATGGCTTCAAAAATTTTACCGTACAATAAAGATAAAAATCCTAAGCTTAATAAGAAAAAAAATATCTCCCATAAAAAAAGACGTTAATATTCATTCTCTCTAAAAACTTCCGCCGTAAATCTATATAATTGACTTTCTTTATCTTTCCAAGCATTTCTATTAAGTCCGGCTTTTCTCGCAGTTTGTTCCAAAAATTCTAATTTATTCCAATTCCATTCGACCGCAACTTGAGGTAATAATAATCCGGAATAGAATCCATTTTTCAGCAATAATCCGTCCCGTCCAACTTTGATTTCATCAATATCAGCAATTGGAATCATTTCAGAAATAATAGAAATTTCAATTTCGCAGGCAATTAATTCATCAATTTCCAATTTGGGAAATCTGGGATCTTCAAAGGCGGCAGCTTTCGCAACATCAATAATTGTGTTATAAAGAGGTTTATATGCTAAAATATATCCAATACATCCACGCAAATTTCCATCTTTAATCAAAGTAACAAAAGCTCCTTGTTTTTTATCCAAAAGAGGAAAATCTGCTTTTGGGATGACTAAACTTTCACCTATTAATTTCGATTCAATCGCTGTTCGTGCCAATCTAAGTAAATATTCTTTAATCTCATTTGATAACATTTTCTCCTCACTTATAAATAACCGAACTTAAATACCCGACAACTTTATTAAAATCACCATACGTTTCTCCGGAATTTGAATATCGAAGATGCAGAATTTTGTCATAATTTATTTTTCCCGCTAACTCGAGCAAGGTAAAAATTCCGCCAATCCCACAAGCCTCTGTTTTATTATCCAAAACAGATTCATTGAGATTTTTTGCGTCCAAATTACTGACATATCCCATCAATAAATTATCCATCTTTTTTGCCTTTTCAAAATCGTGATAATGAGATAAATCGGAGCTGACAACAATAACCGTCTCATCCCAAACATCTTTAAAAACCTTTTCTAAAATCTCGGACAGTTCTTTACTATTTCGCAATGTTTGCTCCCCGAGAATAATTGGGATTATATCAACTTCGGGAAAATAATACTGAAGAATCGGCAATTGCACTTCGATTGAGTGTTCACTAAGATGAGCATTTGGATAAAAAATTATTCCGGGAAATTCCAGCAAAGATGAAACAAATTCCGAATTCACTTTGACAAGACCAAGCGGAGTTTTATAAAAATCGAAATTACCTACTGAAAATTTAAAATTATTATAATGATGACTTGGAGCAATAATTATTACGTGCTTAAATTTTTTATTTTTCAAGGTTGCAAATCCCTCCATCGCAGTTTTCAAAGAAAAAACATATCCGGCGTGCGGAGAAATTATCCCTAAAATATTTGGATTTACAAAACTATTAGTTACTTTTAAAGATTGATTTTCAAGCATTATCAAAAGTTCATTTTCATTGTCAGGATAAAATGTACCGGCAACTAAAGGTTCTCTAATATTTTTCATTTCTTACCTCCGAATTTTATACCAATTAATATCTTTGTTTAAATTTTGTTAAGCAATTTCTTAATTTTTATAGACACAAATTTATAGTAACAGCATATTGTTTTTAAATTAGTATTCGCCATAAATAATAATTGTAATTTTTGATTTTACAAAGTTATTTATTTTATGATGAAAACCAAAAAAAAGGAGATTCAGATGAAATTAATCAAAATTATGTTTCTATTATTAACCTTAACATTCATGGGTTGCATTAATATTCATGAAACAATTAACGTTAAGAAAAACGGCAGTGGAACAATCAAAGTAAGAATGTTGGTATCAAATTATATGAAACAAACAGCTCAAAATATGGGTAACATGATACAAGACAACATTGATAATAATGATGAAGAAACCGACGATGATTCAGGGATGTTCAGTGAAAATGAAATGAAGAAAAGAGGTGAAGAATTTGGTGAAGGCGTTACCTACATTTCATCAAAACCTATCAAAACTAAAGATATGGAAGGGTTCGAAATGTTGTATTCCTTCAAAGACATCAATAAATTGAGCAGCAATATGTTTTCAAATTTTTCCGATGATGAAGAATCTGATGGCAGTACTGAGAATAAAACCGAGCCTGTAAAAAAAACAAAGATGTTTTCATTTAAAAAGGGTCATCCTTCCCAATTGAAAATAGAATGGGACAATGAAGAAAATACCGATAATGATTCTCACTCTAATAGTAATTCTCATAAAAATCAGGCTGATATGAATAATCCGATGATGCAGGGAATGGGTAATTTTATGACTCAAATGTTTAAAGGATTTAAAATAAAATATGATATAGTTTTTGATGGAAAAATCGTAAAAACCAACGCAAACTTCAAAGAGGGAAATAAAATAACCCTATTATCGTTAGATTTTGAAAACTTAATGAAAAATCCTAATGATATTTCCAAACTGAATAATTTGAAAGGAAGCGATAAAGAAGAAATGATAAAATTGATGAAAACAATTAAAAATGTTAAGGTAGATACCAATAAAGAAATAATTGTAAAATTCAAATAACCTTTTTAGCGGGCTTAATTGCTCGCTTTTTTAATTATTTTAACTTAATAAATTTCGTAGAACAACTTGTAAAGTTGAAATTTAACAATCTGGCAGATTGTTCTATCCGCCCGAAATCTCCGGAATAATAATGAATTAACAAACCAAATGGATTTGCTCCTGCATAATTTTGTTTTCCAAAATTATCCGCACTTAACATTGAACTGAAGCTGAGTGTTAGTACGAGAACTAACAAAATCATAATTTATTTACTCAAAATTAAAAATATGAAACAATGAACTCGTTTTTATTTTAACATTTCTAAAACACACGGATAAATTTCTTTCTTTATTTTCTTTATTTTATTTTGACTTAATTTCCTCAAATAAAAAATTAGATTAAATCTAAAATATCGTTACATTGTCCTAAAAACGATGGAGGAAAATTAAATGAATAAATTATATATAGTTATTGGAGCTTACGGAAGTGGCAAAACCGAATATTCCGTAAACTTAGCCTTAAAATTAAAAAATGAATTTGAAAATGTTGCTCTTTGTGATTTGGATGTGGTCAACCCATACTTCAGAAGTAGAGATGTTCGAGATGGTTTTGAGAAAAAAGGCATTGTTGTCATTGCTCCTGAAGGTCAATATTCTCACGCCGATTTGCCGATGTTATCCCCAAAAGTAAAAGGATATATTGAAAACACAAATTTCGTTACAATTCTTGATGTAGGTGGTGATCCTGCCGGTTGTAGAACAATTGCTCGCTATCATAAAGAAATTCAACAACGTGATTATGAAATGATTATGGTTGTTAATACCAAAAGACCTGCTACTCAAAATCAACCTGAAATTGAAGAAATGATTGAGATGTTGGAATTTACCTCAAAATTAAAAATCAATGAACTTATTTCCAACACAAATTTAATGGAATTTACCGACCGGGAAATTGTCGAGAGTGGCATCAAAATTTGTGAAGAAGTTGCCGAAAAACGAAATCTAAAATTTGAAAAATATTTAGTAGTTAACAAATACCAAGAAAGAATTCCTGAAAATATTCTTAATAAAAAAAGAATTATCTTAGAACCTTTTATGAACAAACCTTGGGAAGGTGGAGAACCTGTAATTCTTGTTGGGATATAAATGAAAATCGCTTTTTATATTTCGAATCACGGTTTTGGACACGCAACCAGAGCCGACAGTTTAATTGAATATTTTTTAGAATTCGGAATAACCTGTTATGTCGTTACAGATCGTCCTGAATTTCTTTTCGTAAAAAATCCTAATCTGATTTTCAGAAAATCTGCAATCGATTTTGGGATAAAACAAGATACTTGGATTTTCCCGAATAAAGAGAAAACTTTATCTTCTCTCAAAAATTTAATGAAAAATAAAACTCGTATTATTCAAAGTGAAGTTGATTTTTTTCAAGATAAAGGGATATCTTTTATAATTGCCGATATCCCGTTTTTTGCTTTTGACATTGCGGAAAAGCTGAAAATCCCATCATTAGGAATTTCTAATTTTGACTGGCATTACATCTACAAAAATATGTTTAGCAAAAATTCAGTGACAGAATCCATTTTGGAATCTATTAAAAAATCTTATCAAAAAGCAAATTTTGGGATTAAATTACCATTCTCTGATTTGGAAAGTATGGATGTTTTCAAACCGCTTTACGATTCGGGATTAATTTGTAGAAAACCTAAAAAGTCAAAAGAAGATATTTTAGAATATTTTAAGATTCCCGAAAACAAAAAAATTGTTGTTGTTACTTTTGGTGGAAATCGCGAGAATCCTCTTAAAATGGAAGAACTTGCTCAATCAGACAAGATAATTATTCTTAGTAAAGAAACGCATTTTTCTTTTTCAAACTACCGAATAATTCCGGATGATTTTGACTTTGCCTCTTTACTTTTTCATGCCGATTATATCATTACTAAAACAGGATATAGTTCTTTAGCGGAATCAATTCAAGGCGGAGGATTTGTAATTGCTACCGACCGTTCCGGATTTCCTGAAGATAAGATTCTTATTAATGAGATGAAAAAATACCCAAATTTTTTACTTTTGAAACCTGCCGAAATTTCTAAATTCAATTGGAAAGATTTTTTTATTAGGAAGAAATTTACGCGTCAACCTCAAGAAAATACGGTTGATAAAACAGCGTCTGATATTCTTCAAAATATTTATTCAAAAGAAAAAGAAAAATTCGTGATAATGGATTTAGGCACGAACAACCTTCTAATCTTATGGGCTATAAAAAAAGATAATGAAATAAAAACAATTTATCGAACTTCAACTGTTCCATCATTAGGAAAAGGAATGAAGAACGGAATGTTGGCTCAAGAAAGAATCGTAAAAACAAAATTTCTTTTGGAAAAATACATCAATTTTTCATCATCATTTTCAAAAAATATTATCATTCTCGGAACAAGTTGTTCACGAGAAGCGAAGAATATTTATCTCATAAAAGATTGGTTAAAAGAAAAATTCGCCATAAAATTCAATATTGTTTCAGAAAAAACCGAAGCGGAATTAAACGGACTTTCAGTACTAAATCAATATCCTGATTTTAAAAATATAATTACTTTTGATGTCGGGGGCGGAAGCACTGAATTTACCTTAATTAAGAATAATAAAATCACAGATTACCAAAGCTTAAAATTGGGTTTGAGAAGATTGGAAAATACTTTCGGCAATTCTCTGGAAAAAAAGCAGCAACACACTTCTAATCTTTTAAAAAATCTTAATTTCCATCCTGAAAAGAATTTCAAAATTGTCGGTATTGGCGGAACAACCGCATCGGTTGCAGCAATTATTCAAAATATGAAGAAATATGATAAATCTAAGATAAACGGGTTTTTGATTTACAAAAAAGACATAAAAAACACTTTTGAGAGATTAAAAAATTCATCAAAAAAAGAATTGGTTTCTATCTTGAGTTTTGAACCTGAAAGAAAAGATATTATTCTCAGCGGAATTATGGTTTTATTAGAAATAATGAAGGCTTTGAAGATTGAAGAATTTTATGTCAGTGATCTCGGAATCCAATATGGTTTACTTAATAATTCAACAAAAGAAATACAAAAATATTTGAGAGATTAATTATGATAATTGTACTAAAAAAAGAAATTACTGCGTCCCAAAAAGATAAAATAGAAAGTTTTATTCGATCTTTTGATTCATCTCCTTCTTATTGGAAAAATAACGGTTTTGACGTTATCGGACTTTTGGAACAAGACCTTTCCATTTGGGAAAATGATTTAAAAAATATGGATGGAGTGGAAAAAGTAATTCCAATAAAAAAAGAATATAAACGGGTAGCATCCGAACTTCCTCCTAAGATTATAAAATATAAAGGCGTCGAAATCGGAAAAGATACCTTTAATGTAATTGCCGGTCCTTGCACTGTAAAATCTTATGAAGAATTGAAAGAAATAGCAATTTCTTTAAAAAAAAAGGGAATCAGACTTTTGCGAGCCGGTGCTTATAAATTACGAACATCACCATATAGTTTTCAAGGACTTGGAGAAGAAGGTCTTAAAATAATCAAACGAGTTTGCGATGAAACAGGAATGCTTTCAGTTTCCGAGATTGTCTCTACGGAAGATGTAGAGATTGTTTCAAAATATATTGATATTGTTGTGGTTGGAACCAGAAATATGTACGCATATCCTCTTCTTAAAAAAATTGGAAAAATTAATAATCCGGTTATCTTAAAACGTGGATTTTCAGCGACTTTGGAAGAATGGTTGCTTGCAGCAGAATATCTTGCGGAATCCGGAAATTCTAACATTATTCTTTGTGAAAGAGGGATCAGAACCTTTGAGAGATACACAAGAAACACTCTTGATATTTCCATGATTCCGGCAGTAAAAATTCTAAGTAATTTACCAATAATAATTGATCCTTCTCACAGTACAGGAAGAAGTGAAATGGTAAAATCTATTTGTTTTGCATCAATGGCTGCAGGTGCAGACGGCTTAATTATCGAAGCACATTACAATCCAATCGAATCAATTGTGGATAGCAGGCAAACTATTGATATGGAAATTTTACAGGAAATTTTAGATCAAAAAGAAAATCTAATCAATTTATGGGATAAAAAATAGGTCAAATTTACTGAATAGCTGTCGTAATGCAGACTGTATATTATTTCAAAAAATTGTTATATCTTGTTCTTTATTCATCTAATGGAAAGTAGGGAATTCTTCATTTTTGTAAAGCAAATCACACTTTCGGTAACAATACCTAAAACATCAGTAGAGACGCAAGTTACGTCTCTACAATAAGTTTAGCAATAAAAGTTTCAAATACTTTCGGATTTTTATTTTTGAGGGAGAACTATTTTTGGATTTTCTTCCCTTTGTTTATATAATAATGCGGTGTGCCCAATAATTCCGGCATTTTCACATTTTAACGTTTCCGTAATTTTTTCCACAATTTCTTTCTTCATAGCTTTTTCTTTAAAGTCGGAAAATTTTATTTTGATAACTTCATTCACAAACAATGCTTCGTCAATTGCTTTTAACAGCGAATCTGTTAATCCGTGTTGACCAACAATTACAGCCGGATTAAAATCATTTGCAATTTTACGAATAAACATTTTTTGATAGCCTTTTAACATTATAACTCCAATACTATAGTTTTATTTTATTATTTCCCAATTCTTCGTCAGAAAACAGAATCGGAATTTCACGCAAAACATTTTCATCTGAATCGGAAGCATGTACTGCGTTTCTGGTAATATCATCTCCATATAAAGCTCGGATAGAGCCTTTTGAAGCTGATTGCGGATCTGTAGAACCGATAAAATTTCTAAGATCAAGAACAGCATTAGATTTCTTTAAAATTATTGCAATACTTAATCCATTTGTCATAAAATCCACTAATTTTGGGAAAAATGATTTCCCTTTGTGCATTTCATAAAATTTATCGGCAATTGCTTCTGTCATTACAAAAGATTTAATAGCTAATACTTCGAATTTGTCATTTTCGAGTTTTTGGATAATATCTCCAATTACGTGTTTTTTTACTGCATTAGGTTTAATTATTAATAGAGTGATATTTTTCATAGTTTTAACCTAAATCCCTTTTGTTTCAAGATAATCTAAGGCAGCTACTTTAATGCTGATATCACGATTAAGAGTTGCACTCATTTCGTATTTATGTAATAAAATTTTACTCCAAACATCATAAACTTTCGTATTCTCAACCACAACTCCGGTAAGTTCTTTTATCATATTAATATAGACATCGCCTTCATTGTTTTCAATTCTTCCAACAACAAATTTATAAGAATTTTTGGTACAGCTATATTCACGATATCGCAAGTCAATTACAACCAAACCTTGTTTTAATAAACTATCATAGTTTATATCTATTTCTGCTATCACTTTTTCTTTATCCATCTTTTCTCCTTTTTTCTCTTTTTTTCTCTTTTACAAATGTTCTCATTTTTGACAATAATAAATTACATATATATAAAAATAATTTGAATCAAACCAATGAGAAATCCCAATATGGCACCGAAAATAGTAATATATTTTAATTCTTTCTCTGCAACATTTCTGATAATTTTCTCCAATTTTGGGAGAGGAAATCCTAATACTTTTTCCGTAACAATTCCATTAATGTCCAAAGTTGCAAATATTTGTGGTAAATAGATTTCCATTTGATTACGAATAATCTTTAGAACATAATGGGATAATGCCTCAATATCATTAGATGTGAGAAGTAATGATAATTTTGGCAAAGGTAGTTTCAAAATAAAATCAACAATTTTTTCTGAATATTCTTTTAGAACCTTTGGGTTTGATTCACAATATTCTACAATTTTAGAATTAATAACTTCTCCAAGATTATCACTTTTTGAAGTTAAATAATCAGCAATAGATTTTAGCAAATCACCAAAATTTTCATCTAAATACTTTAAAACACCTGATTTAATTCTAAATCTATTATCGTAATTAAATAACCCTTCAAATAAAATATCGGATAGATTTTCCAAAGAGTGTGATTCATCAATACTTAAATATCCTTCAAACAAATCGACAATTTTTTTATTGGAATAATCTTCATAAATTGAAATGATAAATTTAGATATTTTCTCTCGATATTCTTCAGATTCTAGATTTTCTTCCAAATAAGGCACGCCTTTATTCACTAAAAGATTAATTTTATCCTGAATAAAATCAGTTGTGAGAAACATCGACAACATTCCCAGATTTGCATTTTCTAATAATGAAGAAGTGAATTCTGATAATCTGGCTTTAATTTCTTCCTTAGTATCTTCTTTATTTAGCAAAATCTTTAATTGTTTAACTACTTCGGTCGTGATAACCGGAATGTTTTTTCGTATTTCCGTATCTAATTTTTCAGGGATTAATTCTCCCACATTTTTTTCTGATTCAGATAAGTTATGTAAAAATTTCAATATCTTTGGAATCATATTTTCTGCAGAAAGAAATGCGTCTATCTTATCTTCAATTACACTTTTTAATTTATTTTCTAAAGAAGTAATTTCTCTTTTTGTTAAGATTTTTTCAAAAGAGTTTGAAGAAAGATTTTCTATTAATGATGAAATTAAGGCAGCGTTTTTATCTTTATTTTCTTGTAAAAAATTTAGGAAGTGTTCTAAAATAAATTCCGAACCTTTTTTTTTCAAATCTACTTTCAAATAATGAAGTTCGTGCGGTAAAATATCTTCTAAAGATTTATAATCTTTTGTTGTTAATTCCACCAATTTTTGGCTAATAGTTTCCTTCAAAAGAGAATTTATTTTCTCTGAATTTAACTTTCTTAAGATATCTTCCGATGATAATAATTCCTCGGAAACCGTTCGACCAATTGATACAGCTAATTTTTTATGGTTTCTTGGAATTACGCCTTTTCCAAATATTTTAATTCCAAATATTTTAATTTCTTCATAAGGTCTAAACAGCATTATAATCGCAATATAATTTGTAATATATCCGATAAACGCACTAATTAAAGGTATTACAAAAACAATACTTTTCATGTATTATTCTCCTGAAATATTATTTATGGTATCCAATAATTCCTTTTTAACATCCGGCACATCATCAAAAATAATTCTTGCAATTGAAGAAATTAGCGGAATTGACAAATTAAATTTAGCTAATTTTTGCACAGTTTTAGCCATTGAAACACCTTCAACCACCATTCCTACTTTTTGGAGAGCTTCATCTCTCGAATATCCTTGAGCTAATAATTTTCCAAAAGCCCTATTTCTGCTGTTTTCTGAAAGTGAGGTTGTAATTAAATCACCCATTCCGGCAATACTATAAACCGTTTTTGTGGGAACTCCCAGAAAAGTCATAACCTTGGTAAATTCCTGAAGTCCGTAAGTAATTATTAAACCGAAAACATTTGTTTTATATCCAAAGCCATCAGCAATTCCAACGGCAATAGCGATTAATCCCTTCAAAGAAGCGCACAATTCCACTCCTTCCACATCTCGACTGAAATCAAATTTTAAAAGCGGATTTTCTAAAACATCCTGCAAATAGAACAACAAACTTATATCGTCCGAAGCTAAAATTGCTTTTGCCGGTAAACCTTCCGCCAATTCTCTGGAAATTGTTGGTCCTGTTAAATTACAAAATCTCACATTTGGAAGATTACTCTTAATTATTTCGCTAATTGTTTCCAAAGTCGTGTGTCTGACACCTTTTGAAACATTTACAATAATATTATTGTCAATTCCGTTTTGAGCTAATTCTTTGGATAAGTCATCCATTTTTCTAGAAGGAACCGCAAGGATAATTACATCATCTTTCTCCGGTTTACTACTATATTTTTCTTCAACAATTATATTTTCAGATAATTTTATTCCGGGCAAAAAATGGATATTCTCATGTTTTTCATTAATCAAGTCAGCTTCAGCTTTGTCAATTGTCCAAAGATGAACTTTATTTTTGTGGGAAAAAAGTTGGGCTAAAGTTGTTCCCCAATTCCCTGCTCCAATTACATATATTTTCATTTTAACTCCTTCTTTCAGAATTTTTTATGATGCTATTTAATCTAAACATTTTTATTTTAATTACAAAAATTTTGTTATTTAAAAACGTCAAACTCATCGTCCTCTTCCAACCAATCTATAAATTTAGAAATACCTTCTTCAAAATCAGTTTGAGGATTATATCCCAGCATTTTTTTACTTTTGGAAATATCAGCTGAAGTTTTATCCACATCTCCGGGTTGCATCGGCAAAAATTCTCTGATCGCCTTTTTCCCAATTTTCTTTTCAATCACATCAACCATTTCTAACAAAGAAATAGTTCTTGATTCACCCAAATTAAATATTTCATAACAAGAGTTTTCTACAGAATAGTTTATAGCTTTCACAACTCCGTTAATAATATCATCAATAAAGGTATAATCTCGCATAGTTGACCCATCTCCATAAAGAGAAATCTTTTCGCCTTTTATAATTTTTTTAGCAAATTTATGAATTGCCAAATCCGGGCGTTGGCGTGGACCGTAAACGGTGAAAAACCGCAGCCCAACCGTTGAAATATCATATAAATGATGATAAGTATGAGCAATTAATTCAATAGATTTTTTGGAAGCGGCATACGGCGAAATGGGAAAATCTACATTATCATCTTCCGAAAAAACATCTTTTTTGCTATTTCCATAAACTGAAGAAGAGGAAGCAAAGACAAAATTTTGAATTTTATTCCGAACAATTTCATTTAAAATATTAACTGTCCCAACAATATTAACTTCCGTATATAAAAGAGGATTTTCAATCGACGGACGAACGCCGGCCATAGCAGCCAAATGAACAACCGCATCAATTTCTTCATGACCAAAAATCTCCCGCATCAAATCTGCATCGCGAATATCAGCTTCATAGAAAGTATAATTTTCGTTCAGCAATGAATTTCTAACATTTTTCCTTTTAATCTGAGGATCGTAATAATCATTATAATTATCAATATTCACAACATTATGCCCTTCAGAAAGTAATCTCTCACAAAGATGAGACCCGATAAATCCTGCCCCACCGGTTACTAATATTTTCAAAACTCCTCCATTGTTATT
Source organism: Candidatus Cloacimonadota bacterium (assembly GCA_027064005.1). GTDB lineage: Bacteria > Cloacimonadota > Cloacimonadia > Cloacimonadales > JAMOQM01 > JAMOQM01. The sequence goes on from JAMOQM010000022.1 coordinate 18,850, forward strand.
ATTCCACCGCCAACTAAACGATTGCCTTTATAAATAACTCCGGATTGCCCGGCAGTAACCGCTGATATTTTTTCTTCCATAATAATTTTGATTTTATCTTTTTCAAATACATAATTTTTGATTTTATTTGATTTGCTATTATATCTAATTTGAATTTCAGCTTGAGATAAATCTTCCGGAGAACCGGATATCCAATTTACATTCTTTAAATAAAATTCAGACTGTAACAAATCCTGAGGATTATCCGTAACTATTATTTTATTTTTTTTAGCATCAATTTTCAGAACATATAAAGGACTTTTCCAAGGAATATTTAACCATCTTCTTTGCCCGATTGTATAAAAGAGATATCCTTTATGAGTACCAATTTTATCACCATTTTTATGATAAATATCACCGGGTTTAATCTTCAATCTCTCTTTTAAAAACTCTTTATAATTAGATTTGATAAAACAAATTTCCTGACTATCTTTTTTTGAAGCAACTTCCAATTCCGCATCTTCAGCAAGTTCCCTAATTTCATCTTTTGAATAATCTGAAAGTGGAAATAGCGTTTTTCGAACTTGATCCTGAGTCAAACCCCACAACATATAAGTTTGATCTTTTCGATCATCTGTTGCTTTATAAATTGAATAAACTCCATCTTGTTCTATTATTTTGGCATAATGTCCGGTAGCATATTTATCAAAAGGAAATTCTTTATGTACGGCATCCAAAAATTCTCCCCATTTAATTGTAGGATTACAAATTGTGCATGGATTCGGCGTATTTCCATCCTGATATTCCTTAATAAAATATTTAATCACATTTTCTTCAAATTGAGAATGTAAAAATATAGTTTTATGAGGAATCCCTAATTTCTCACAGACAATTTTTGCGTCAGTAACTGCCACATTCGGACCCTCATTAGAATCAAAATGGAATTGATTACCATCAAAATTGTGCATTGTAAAACCAAATACTTCGTGCCCTTGATTTTTAAGAATTAAAGCAGCAACCGAACTATCAACTCCTCCACTCATCGCAACAGCTATTTTCATTAATCATTCTCCATTCTCATAATTCTGTCTTTTCCACTCAAATCTTCTATTACTTTGATATTTTTAAAACCTTTCAACTCGGCATAATTTTTAATTTCAAAAGCTTGTTCATCTCCAATTTCAAAGAATAGGACTCCTCTTTTATTTAGATAATTATGAGCGTCATCCAATATAGATTTATAGATACCGAGACCTTTTTCTGATGCGATTAAGGCAATCTTCGGTTCAAAAAATATTTCAGGTTCAAGATTTTCAT
>JAMOQM010000023.1 GCA_027064005.1 Candidatus Cloacimonadota bacterium
TTCAAAATTCCAATTATTATAAATCCAAGTGTCTTCAAACAGATTTTTCCTGCCTTTAAATATTGCTTCTATCGTATTGACTAAAAGTGATTTACCGAATCTGCGGGGACGTGACAGAAAATAATATGTACTTTGAGTAATTAATTTGTGAATTATGGCAGTTTTATCTACATAGATAAAATCATTTTCTTTTAATTTTGCTAAATCCTGTATGCCAATTCCTAATTTTTTCATATAAAACTCCTAACTAAACTAAGTTATATAAATTATTATTAATTTCATAGTAAAACAAATTTTCTTGTATTTCATTGATTTGGCAAGTTTTTTGGCTATAAAATTCCAAATTACTTATAAAAAATAATCTGACGTTCAAAAACATGATGAGGTTTATAACAATCACTATTGTCGATATTTCGGTAAGTCATCGGAATATAGTTTAACGCATTTTTTTCATATTTATACTTGTTAACAAAAATAGTTTTATTTGCCGGCATAAATTCGTTGCTATTTTTGAATTCGGACTCATTCCATGGCCGGTAATAACTTTTCTCATTATTCCTCCGGAAAACTATGATTACAATAATTTATATTTTTCTTATCAAACTCTTTTAATTCACGATTGACCCGTCGCTTAAAATCTTCCCAATTTTTTTCTTGATTATTCCAGGCAATTTCAGCTAAAGCCATCATTCTCGGGAAAATCATATATTCGGCATGCTCAGAAGAATCTATCCATTCCGTCCATAAATTTCCTTGAACACCCAAAATATATTCAGATTCTTTTTTATCCAATTCTTTCGGAATAGGATTAAAGTCATAAACTTTTTTAAGATCGGTAAAACCACCGATTGCCACCGGTTCATTAGACGGATCCGCCTGATAATGGTCAAAATAACAATGAGTTTGCGGACACATTACAACTTTATGACCGGATTTAACAGCTTCTATTTCTACCGACTTTCCTTTCCAGCTCATTATAATAGAGTCAGTCGAGATATTCCCTTCCAAAATTTCTTCCCAACCGATAATTTGTTTCCCTTTTTTAGAAAGATAATCAGCGATTTTTTTGATAAACCATGACTGCAAGTCATTCTCATCTTTAAGATTTTCTTCTTTAATCCGTTTTTGGCACAAGTTACATTTTTTCCATTCCGCTTTATTAGCTTCATCGCCACCAATATGAATATATTTTGTCGGAAATAGTTCGACTACTTCATCTAAGACATTTTCCAAAAACTCAAAAACCGCATCGTTTCCTGCACACAAGATATCCTTATTCGGCCAATAAGCCCCTGTAGCAACATAATACTGACCTTTGCTGCAACTCAAGTCGGGGAAAGCTGCCAGAACTTCCAAAGAATGCCCGGGCATCTCAATTTCAGGTATAATAGTAACGTGTCTTTCAGCGGCATATTCAATAATTTCTTTTATTTCTTTTTGAGAATAATAACCGCCGTAATTTGTTTTTTCATTAGGTTTTTGCGGTTCGCAATCTCTCCAATCAATCCCTTTTCTCTCCGCTCTCCATGCTGAAATTTTTTGCAATTCCGGATATTTTTTAATTTCAATTCTCCAGCCGTTGTCATCAGTCAAATGCCAATGGAAAATATTAAATTTAAACATTGATAAATAATCAATATAACGCTTAATAAAATCAACATCGAAAAAATGTCTTGAGACATCAAGAAGCATTCCTCTCCATTCAAATCTCGGTTTGTCTTCAATTTTGGCAGTTGGAATCATTAAATAAGGCGAGTACTTCAAATCTTTAAATATTATTTGTATTAAGGATTGAATTCCATAGAAAAGACCTATTTCCGTTTCAGCTTCCAATAAAATATACCGTGCATTAATATTTAATTTATATCCTTCTTTCCCAAGATCTGTTTTTGAAATTTGAAAATTAATTGTAAATGAACTGAAGTTTTTATTTTCAACAATCGGAAGATTTATTTCGGAAAGCTCATAAATTTTATCAGTAAAATGTTTAACTGTACGTAAAACAGTTTGATTTGCCGGAAAAACGCGAATCATTGTCTTTGGTAGAATCATGAAAAATCCCGGGAATTCTTCATAATGATAAGGTTTAGGAATGATATCCAATTTACAACTCCATTTAATTTAAAAAAATCTGTCGAAAAATTAATTCGACAAGCTTAATCCTATTTATTATTTATTTTTTAGACCAATTGTCGGTAATCCAACCGTTCGGTAAATCTCAAATTAGTTTTCGCAGAATCTTTGGAATCCACAAAGAAATATTCTTTTCTTATTATCAAATTCGGAGGAACAGCCTCTTTTCCAATTTCTTTATTCAAATCATAACTCCTGTAAATATGAGATTTTTCAAAATATCTTTAGAATTATTGCATTTTAAGACTGGATATTCGTCAAGATACAAATAAAAGAATAAAGTTATTATAAAGTCTCCAACTTTCTAAACTGTTTTCAACTCTGAGAAATTGCAAAATATTTATGAAAGAACCGCAGGAAAAATACAGTAAAGCTTGTATAAATCCCTCTCCTTTTATATGCTAATTTAAATCAAACAAATTAATTAGAAATGACTTTTGCTGTTAATTCCGGAATCAAATAATTATCACCATTAGAATAAAATTCCGTATTTTTATTCAAATCAACTTGCATACTTTGATTCAAATACTGAACGTGAGGCCAATGACATATCTCAGCTTTAACGATGAATTTTTTCGAATTAAATTTTTCTCCATTGTAGTTGGTAAAATCCCAATAAAATTGATGCTCACCACAATTAATGCTGGCTCCGGTAACAGTCTCAATTTTCTTAAATTTTGAATTTTCAGCCCAGCGTGGAAGATTCATTTGCTTTTCTTTTACATGAGCGGCAAATCCGGAAACATAGATTGTAGCGATATAATTTTTATTTTCATCTTCAATCCAAACAGCTGTTTGAGGTGCAATTTGGTCACGATATCCTAATTTCAAATTAATTTGTAAACATTTACCAGCCGGTTTTTCTGGTTTGGTAAATTTCTCGGCCGGAATAAATTGCGATAAAAGCTTTTTCCTTTCCGCTTCTGATTTTTCCTTAAATCCTTTCTCAGCTAAATCATAAACTTTTTTCTTTTCGATTGCCTTTTTCAAATAATATTTTGCTTCTGATTGTATTTTTGCAGTTTTACCTTTTTTTGAAAGATTAGTCAAATCTAAAGTAACCTCATCTAAACAATTTACAAAAAATGGAAGATTCACACCAACCGATGCTCGCAAAAATCTCACTTCATCATCATTAGGGGCTAATTCAACGCAATGAGATAAAACTTTATAAACTTCGTGAGCTATTGCTGCTCTGTTTGTTACGTCTTTATAAATTTTATCAGTATATCCTTGTTGTGCCAAATTCCCTAAAGCTCTTGCGTATAATAAATGAAGCTTTAAATTGGACGAATCTTGTTTCGAAGCCATCCTAAAATTTTCTACAGCTTCCTGATAATTTTGATTATTCAAATAATCCATCGCTTTTTTAAAAAAATCCTCTGAATTCTTGATTTCTTTTGGCGGAATTTTTTTTACCAATTTTGCATATTCCTGTTTTGCCGATTTATAATATTGAGAATCTTTCCCCTATAATATGATGAATTTGAATCCTGATTTCGCTTTTTCTTTTTCATTATTTTTAAGATAACCAATAGAAAGGTAATAATCTGAAACCAAATATAGATGCTTGTTTTGTCCATATTTTTTTTGAATGTATTCCAGATCTTTAATCGCTTGATTTAATTTTCCCATAAATTTTGGAACATTAACACCAAGAATCCCGCGATATAGTGTCGCATTTACATTTCCCGGGTCGATTTTCAAAGCTTTATTCAAATGTACAAAAGCTTTTTGAGAAAGCATTCCGGCTTTTAAAAAATTAGATTTTCCCGCTAACTGACTCAAACAAAGTCCATATTCCGCCTCTGCATTTGCTGAATTCGGATTATCATCGACAGCTTTTTTCATAATATCCGTTGCCTTCTGAATATTACCTTTTTGAATTTCACTTTTTGCTTTAGATATTGACTGTTCAACTGTTTCTGCATAAATAAGAGTGCTGACAAAAACAATCATAATTAATAAATATTTCATTTTAACCTCCTGATTAATTATTTAAATAATAGTATCTTACCGGAACAAGTCAATCCATACCGGACGAAATGGCAATAATTGGGTGTGAAACGGTAAAAAGGTGCAAAAACGTATAAAGTTTTGGATATTATTTTATTGAACAATAAAAGTAATTTGACGAAAAATGCCATTTTTGTTCATTGTATTTTTTATCAAAATAAAATATATTTTAATTGAAAAGGAGATTTTTATGTTTGAATATAAGGGTAAAGCTTTTGGATATCAGTGTGATATTTATGGGCATGTAAACAATGCAGTTTATCCTCATTTTTTGGAGGAAGCGCGTTCTTTTGCATTAGATGAAATTGATATGTCTATCTCAAAACTTAATAAGATGGGAATTCAAATGTTCATCAAACATTACGATATTGATTTTATTAAAGCCGTACAATTTTATGAAAATTTTGTTATTAAAACTTCTATTATCAAATTTGACAGAATTAAATCCAAGTGGTCACAAAAAATTTATAATGATAAAGACGAACTATGTTTGGATGCTGAAATTGAGGTTGTTTTTGCTAAAAATGGAAAGGTTTGTCGGATTAGTAGGGATTTGGAAAAGTATTTTAAAGATCATCTAATGTAATAAAAATATAGTTGCTAATCCTAAAAAAGAAGCATATCCGCAAATGTCGGTTAGCATCGTAATTATTATACTGGATGCCAGTGCGGGATCAATTTTTAATGATCTCATTATTACAGGAATAAGTGAACCCATTAGTCCTGCGACAAACATATTGATGATCATTGCAACGCCGAGAACTATTCCAATTCTGATATCACCTTTTAATAAATAGGCTACTAAGGAAGCGGAAGCACCTATCAAGATGCCGTTGACTAATCCAACAGAAACTTCTTTAGTTATTGCTTTCCAAGTATTCTGTAAAGTCATTTCACCCATCGCAATTCCTCGAGTAATGACAGTTAAAGTTTGGATACCGGCATTACCACCTAATCCGGCAACAATCGGCATTAAAACAGCCAAAACAGATAATTTTTCTATCGACCCTTGAAAGAATCCTACAACTGTTGAAACTAATATCGCTGTAAATAGATTTAGAACCAACCAAGGTAACCTTTTTTTTACAGATTCTAAAGGTGAAGTAAAAACCTTATCGTCACTGTCTAAACCAACCATTTTATAAGCATCTTCTGAAGCTTCTTCGTCAATTACATCAATTACATCATCAACCGTAATTCGTCCCAAAAGATGGTTTTCATAATCTACAACAGGGAGGGAGATTAGATCATATTTTCTAAAAATATTCGCAACTTGTTCTTGATCTTCATCGAATCTAACATAAAAAATATCATCTTCCACTAAATCTTTGGCTGTGTCATTTTCATCAGCAAAAAGCAATGAGGCAATTTCCAATAAACCAAGCAATCTATTCAATTCATCAACAACATAGACATAATGAATATTTTCAACTTTTTCTCGATTTTTTCTTATATCTTCGATCAATTTATCTCTTTTAGATTGTGCAGAAACGGCAATTATCTCCGTCTGCATTAAACCACCCGCGGAATCCTCATCATATTTTAAGAGTTTTCTGATATTTTCCGAATCTTCCAGATCTATTGATTCCAAAATCTTTTTCGTATCATCTTCATCTAATTCCGAGATAATATCAGCAGCATCATCAGATTCCATTTCATCAATAATTTTCGTCAGTCGATTAGTATTTATTGATTCAATAATTAGTTCGCGAACATCGTCATGTAAATCGCTTAAAACATCTGAGGCAGTTGATTCATCCAGCATCGCAAAAAGTAAAATTTGATTGTCAGAATCTAATCTATTAATATAATAAACAATATCGGCAGGATGCAGTTCCGAGAGAATTTTTTTTATTTTGTTAAATTGTTTTGATTCAAGCAGTTTTTTGATTTTTTCGAAAAGAATGTCTTTCATTTATAAAAAAAGTCTGAGTTTTAGCTCAGACTTTTATATTTCCAAGCTGCATTTATTTTGCAACTTCTTCTTTTGTTTCACGATCTACAAATTCTATTATTGCCATTGGAGCACAATCTCCTCGACGATAACCTTTTTTATAAATACGAGTGTATCCGCCTTCACGTTCTTTATACCTTGGAGCATAAACATCGAAGACCTTTTTAACTAAATCTCTATTACCAAGATATCTAAAAGCCATTCTTCTATGATGTACAGTTCCATTTTTTCCGTATGTAATAATTCTGTCTGTTAAGCTTCTCATTTCTTTAGCCTTAGCCAAAGTCGTAGTAATACGTTCATGATCCACTAATGAACGGACAAGATTCTTCAAAAGAGCATCTCTGTGTCCTTTTTCTCTACCGAATTTTCGTCCTTCTTTTTGATGTCGCATACTATTAACCCTTCTTTCTTTTTATTACTTTAGATTTTGCTTCGTTTATCTTTTCATAAACTGATGCTACGTCCATGCCTAAATGTAAATCATATTGTTCTAAAAGAGCATTGATTTCATCTAGTGATTTTTTACCAAAATTTCTATATCTTAGCATTTCATTTTCTGACCTGCTTACTAATTCACCAACAGTATCGACTTTAGCAGCGGCAAGACAGTTACCGGAACGGACAGTTAATTCTAAATCTTTGACTAACATGCTGAATAATCTATCATATCGTTCCAATTCCGGATCCATATCAATTTCCTCAATATATTCCGGTTCTACTTCAAATTGTACTAATTTTGCATACAAATCTTTTAGTAGCTTTGCTGACACAAAAAGAGATTCTTTAGGATCAACACTTCCATCAGTCCATATTTCGATGATTAACTTGTCAAAATCAATTCTTTGACCTACCCGTTGTTGTCCGGTTGTAAAATTCACCTTGGTTATAGGAGAATAAATTGAGTCAACTGGAATTGTTCCAATAGGTTTTGCATCTAAATCATGGTTATCTGATGGCACATATCCTCTACCCATTCCAACCCATAATTCCATTCTAAAGTCAACATCTTGTGTCATTTCTAGCAATTCAAGATCCGTATTTAGAACTTTACATGATTCACTATCTTGAATATCAGCGGGAGTTATAATCCCTTTGCCGGAATGTTCAAGAATCAAATGGGCTTCATCAAAAGAGTCCATTTTAAAAATCAGTTTTTTTAATTTAAGGATTAGATCCACGTAGTCACTTGTTGAGCCGGGAATTGGAGTAAATTCATGATGTAAACCTTCAATCTTTACAAACCGTACCGCAGCACCCTGAATTGAAGATAAGAGAACCCTTCTTAACGTATTGCCAATTGTAGTAGCAAATCCTGATTCCATAGGTCCGATCTCGAATTTACCATAATTAGGGCTATAAGTTTCTTCATCGACAGTTATATTTTCCGGCATTTGTATTGGTTCAAGAAGCATCATTTTCTTTATCTCCTAACTATTTTGAGTAGAATTCAACGATTAATCTTTCGTCAACATCTACAGGAATTTGAGCTCTAGATGGAACTGCAATAAAAGTTCCTTTAAAATTATCTTTATCTATTTCGAGCCATTCATATTTACTAACATCTGTGGAAGATTCCATAGCTTCTTGAATAATATTCATTGTTCGGCTTTTTTCTTTAATAGAAATAACTTGATTAGGTTTTACTAAAAAAGACGGGATATTTGTTTTTCTGTCATTAACCAAAACATGTCCATGCCTGATAATTTGTCTGGCAGATTTTCGTGAAGGAGCATAACCCATTCTGTATAAAACATTATCCAATCTAGCTTCAAGAATTTGAAGTAAGTTTTCACCTGTTATACCATCTTTGGCCGAAGCCATTGCGAAATATCTTCTAAATTGTCTTTCAAGTATTCCGTATATTCTTCTGGTAGCTTGTTTTTCTCTTAAATGTAAGCCGTAATCACTTATTTTTTTTCTAAAATTTCTACCTTTCGAACCGGGAGCATTAGCTTTTCTTTCCATAGCGCATTTATCGCTATTACATCTAGTGCCTTTTAAATAAAGCTTTTTTCCCTCTCGTCTGCATAATTTGCAACTAGGTCCTGTATATCTTGCCATTTGCAAAAGCCTCCGTTATATTCTTCTCTGTTTAGGTGGACGACACCCGTTATGTGGAATTGGTGTTGCGTCTGTAATGTAAGTAACTTTAATTCCTGCATTATTTACGGCTCTGATTGCAGATTCTCTGCCACCACCCGGACCTTTCACAACAACTTTCACTCTTGAAATACCCATATCTAAAGCTGCTTTAGCAACTTCATCACCTGCTAATTGAGCAGCAAATGGAGTACTTTTTTTAGAACCTTTGTAACCAATTTTTCCACCGCTTGACCATGTTAAGATATTTCCTGCACTGTCTGAAAGTGAAACTATTGTATTATTAAAACTTGAATGAACATGAACAACACCTTCATCAAATGAAAGTCTGGTCCTTTTCTTCTTTGTTTTTTTTATGCTTTTCTTTGCCAATTTATCCCCCAGCTATTTCTTCTTCTTGATAGCACCTGGTTTAGGTCCTTTTCTGGTACGTGCATTTGTATGCGTTCTTTGACCGTGTACCGGAAGACTTCTTCGGTGTCTAATTCCTCTATAAGCACCAATTTCAACTAATCTTTTAATATTCATTGAAATTTGAGTTCTTAAAGAACCTTCAACTATATAATCATTTTGAATAATATCTCTCAATACTTTTTCTTGTTCCATTGATAAATCTTTAACTCTAATAGTTTCATCAATATTAGCTTTTGCTAAAATTTCGTGAGAAATATGTCTACCAATACCGTAAAGATATGTTAAACCAATAAGGACTACTTTATCTTTTGGTAATTCAACACCTGCAATGTGAGCCAAAATATTCCTCCTTAACCTTGACGTTGTTTGTGTTTTGGATTGCTTGAACAAATCACCCGAATTACTCCGTTTCTTTTGATGATTTTGCAATCTTTACACATCTTCTTAACTGATGCTCTAACTTTCATTTTTTCTCCTATTTATAACGATAAATAATTCTACCTTTTGTCAGATCATAAGGAGATAATTCTACCTTAACTTTATCTCCCGGTAAAATTCTAATGTAATGCATTCTCATTTTACCTGAACTGTGAGCCAATATCTCATGACCATTTTCTAGGACAACTTTAAATTGAGTATTAGGTAATGCTTCTTTTACAACACCTTCTACTTCAATAACGCCTGTTTTTGCCATAAATCTTCCTGTGCAAATACGTACAAAAAGTTAACTTCATTTGTACTTTAAATATTCTGTTCATATAGTGAAAATAATAAAAATTCCCACGCTTTTTTTCAACTAAATCAAAGTAAATTTCTCATTCACATAACTTTATGATGACAATTAACTTAGGAAACCACAACTTGACAACCCGTTACCTTTGTCAAGCGGTTCTTTTTTATCGAGTTTAAAATTATAAAATTTCATCGAGAAGTTTTGAAACTGCCCGATGAAAATATTTATTAATTAAAACGTCCTTTTAATTTTCCTTTTTTCATAAAGCCGTCATAATGTCTCATAACGAGATGAGATTCAATTTGTTGCAATGTATCCAATGCAACACCAACGACAATAATGAGGCCTGTTCCACCAAAATAAAAAGGAATATTTAAGTATTTCTGCAAAAATTGAGGTAACACCGCTATTGCTGCAAAGAAAATTGCTCCCGGCAATGTAATCCTTGTTAATACACTGTTTATGTAATCGGATGTTTTTTTACCAGGTGCTCTACCTGGAATAAAACCACCGTATCTTTTCATATTTTCTGCCATTTCAACAGGATTTAAAACAATCGCAGTATAGAAATAAGCAAAGAAAATAATCAAAGTAACATAAATTAACGTGTATAAAAATGCACCCGGAGACAACCACTGAACAATCGTTCCCATAGCATCACTGTCAGGAAAGAATGTAGCAATTGTTCTTGGAAACATAATTACAGATTGTGCAAAAATGATTGGAATTACTCCGGCAGTGTTAACTCTCAAAGGAATATGAGTATTCTGTCCGCCATACACTTTACGCCCTACAACGCGTTTTGCATACTGAACAGGAATTTTCCTTACTGCTTCCGTAACTAAAATCACAGCTGCTGTAACTATCAACATAACAATAATAACCAATACAAAGTTAAAAATACTCATTGCATGAGATTGTACCATTCTTCCCATATCGTAAAATCCTTTAGGATATCTTGCGATAATACCGGCAAAAATTATTAATGAAATTCCATTACCGATTCCACTCTCGGTAATTTGATCCCCAATCCACATAATGAACATTGTTCCGGCTGACATTGTAACCACGGTTGTTAATATAAACAAGAATCCAGGATTGGAAACAGCACTCACACCCGCACCATTTTCCATTTTAATAAGCATAAATGCCATTCCAATTGATTGGAAAATACACAATACAATAGTACCGTATTTAGTAAATTGCTGAATTTTTCTCTGACCGTCCGCACCTTCTTTTTTAAGTTTTTCAAAATAAGGAAAGATACTTCCTAACATTTGAATCACAATTGAAGAAGTAATGTAGGGCATAATTCCAAGAGCAAATATCGAAGCTCTGCTGAAGTTACCTCCAGCAAAAAGATCATAAAGACCAAACAATGTTTTTGCACCTTGTTGAGAACTAAATATTTGCTTTAGAACTGCAGCATTTACACCCGGTGTCGGGATAAAACTTCCTAATCGATATATAACAAGCAGGAAAGTGGTAAAAAGCACTTTCCTCTTTAAATCAGGTACTTTGAAGATATTCGCTATACTCTGTAACAATTAAACTACCTCCGCCTTGCCACCATTCTTTTCAATTAATTCCTTCGCAGACTTCGAAAAAGCATTAGCTTGGATATTAATTTTTCTGGTGAAAGTTGAACCACCATTTGAGAGAATTTTGACAGGAGCGATCTTGTTCTTTTGTGGACTTCTAATAAGTCCTAATTTTTCCATTTTTTCAATATTCAAATCTGAATCTTCTACATTTTGTAATCTGTTGAGATTAACAATTCTATATTCAACTCTAAATCTGTTTTTAAATCCACGTTTTGGTAGTCTGCGTTGAATAGGCATTTGGCCACCTTCAAACCAAGCAGGAATATTTCCACCTGATCGAGATTTTTGACCTTTATGACCTTTGCCGGCAGTTCCGCCTTGACCGGTACCTTGTCCTTTACCAAGACGTTTTTTATGATGTTTTACATCGGGACGCTGAATTTTATGAAGTTCCATTTTTTACTCCTTAATCCCTATGATTCTTGAATTTCTTCTACTTTGACTAGATGGCTAACTTTTTTAATCATTCCACGGCAAACATCATTGTCTTCGTGAATTCTTGAACGATTAATTTTATTTAGACCAAGTGCCTTTACAATTCGTTTTTGTTTTTCGTTATATCCTATTGCACTTTTGATTTGTGTTACTTTAATTTTCATCAGTAACCTCCTCTCCAGTCAAATCAGAAAGTTTTTTACCGCGTAATTTAGCTACTTGGCTTAAAGTACGGAGTTCTTTTAATCCGGCAACAGTTGCTTTTGCAACGTTGATGGCTGTATTTGAACCTAATGATTTAGTTAGGATATTTTCTACACCGGCAGCTTCCAATATAGCTCGAACTGCTCCACCTGCTATAACACCTGTACCAGGTGATGCAGGTTTCAACATTACTCTGCTAGCACCGAATCTACCGATAACTTCGTGAGGTATTGTACCTTTTATTAATGGAACAAAAAATAAGCTTTTAGTAGCTTTCTCTTTTGCTTTTTTGATAGCATCAACAATTTCATTTGCTTTACCTGTCCCAACACCGACTTTACCGTCTTTATCACCGATAACTATTGTAGCGTTAAAACTAAAGTTACGTCCACCTTTTACAACTTTGGCAACTCTATTAGTATCAACAATTGTTTCAGCTGCAAATTCTTGTTTCTGAGGTCTTTGTGTGCTCAAAATCTCCTCCTTAGAAAATTAGTCCGGCTTTTCGTGCACCGTCAGCTAATGCTTTTACTCGCCCATGATATTTATAGCTTGAACGATCAAAGCTTACTTTTGTAATTCCGGCAGCTATAGCTTTTTCACCTAATTTTAAGCCGACCTGAAAACTGTTATCGATTCTTGTAGCTTTTTCATTTTGTACAAAATCTTTTGCTTTTGTTGACATTGAAGCAAGTGTTTTTCCCTCAGTGTCATCTATAATCTGTGCATAAATATGATTTAAGCTTCTAAAAACTGCTAATCTAGGACGTTCTAAAGTACCGAAGATTCTTGATCTTGTGTGATATTTACGACGTCTCATAGAGAGAGCTTTTCTACTTTTCGTACTCTTATCCATAATTACTCCCTATTTAGCTCCTGACTTACCAGCCTTTATCGTAACATGTTCATCTTTATATCTAACGCCTTTACCTTTATAATTCTCAGGTGGACGGCATTTTCTAATCTCGGCAGCAAAGTTTCCAACTTCTTCTTTGCGAATACCTTTTACTTTAATAATAGACTGAATACCTAATTTCGATCCCTTTGAACGTGGAACAGCTTCAGCTATTACCGTCAATCCTTCCGGAATTTCCATTAAGATATCGTGAGAAAAACCTAAAGACAATTTTAACCATGGTCCTTCAGTTACAGCTGAATAACCTACGCCAATAACATCAAGTTCTTTTTCGAAGCCGTCAGAAACTCCGATAACCATATTATTGACTAATGCTCGTGTAAGACCATGCATAGCTCTAAGTTCTCTAGTATCATTTTCTCTTGTAACAATAATTTCGCCAGATTCAACTGTCAAATTAACACCTTCGTTAAGTGTATAATCTAAGGAACCAAGTTTACCTTGTACATTAATTTTCTTCCCATCTAAAGTAACTTTTACTGAATCAGCAATTTTTACCGGGGTTTTTCCAATTCGTGACAATGTTCCTCCTCTTACCAAACTTTACAGATATATTCGCCACCGGTATGCAATTTTCTAGCTGTTCTGTCAACAATGACTCCTTTACTAGTTGATAAAATTGCACAACCTGTATTGTTAAATACTGATGGTATGTGTGAACTGTCAACATAAACTCGTCGTCCGGGTTTACTAATTCTTTCAATTCCTTTTAAAATAGGAACTCCAGCATTAGTATAACGCAAACTCAGTCTAATCATCTTACGTAATATCTTTTTTTCCGGTTGACGTTCTATTAACTCATATCCATTAATAAAATTTTCACCATCCAATAATTTAATTATATCTTCAACAATATTGCAATGATTAATCGTTACAGACTGATGTGCTGCACGATAAGCATTTCTAATTTTTGTTAAAGCATCAGCGATAGGATCACTTACGCTCATTTATTCCTCCAATTACCAGCTTGCTCTTACTACACCCGGGATTTTACCTTCGGATGCAAGTTTACGGAAACATAAACGGCAAATTCCAAATTGGCGAATGTATCCGTGATCTCTGCCACACAATTTACAACGTGTATATTTACGAACTTTAAATTTTGGTTCACGTTGTTGTTTTACTTTTAAAGCTTTTCTTGCCATTTTGACTCCACTTTATTTTTTCTCAAACGGGAAACCGATCAAACGTAACAATTCTCTTCCTTCTTCATCAGAATTAGCGCTTGTTACGATATTAATATCAAGACCGCGAATTTTATCAACTTTATCATATTCAATCTCAGGAAAAACAATTTGTTCTTTGAGACCCATAGAAAAATTACCACGTCCATCAAAAGATTCTTGGTTTAACCCTTTAAAATCTCTAATTCGTGGAATTACTATAGATATTAATCTGTCTAAAAATTCATACATAATTTCATCACGTAGAGTAACTTTACAACCAATAGGCATTCCTTCTCTTAATTTAAAATTAGAGATTGATTTTTTAGCCTTGGTTACAATTGGTTTACGCCCGGAAATTACGGTCATGTCTTTAACAGCTCTATCTAATATCGCTTTATTTTGCGTAGCTTCACCTACACCCATATTTAATGATATTTTTTCCAGCTTTGGAACTTGATGAACATTAACATAGTTAAATTTTTTCATCAAAGCGGGAATTACTTTTTCTCTGTAGCTTTCTTTAAGTCTATTCATTCCCAACTCCTTTATACTTCATCACCGGTTTTTTGATAAACACGAACTCTTTTATCACCAATTTTTTTGTAAACAGCTTTTGAAACGTCTTTAATCTTATCATTCCAAAGCATAACATTAGAAACTTGGATTGGTGCTTCTTGTTCAATAACTCCACCTTGTGGATTTTTGTTAGAAGGCTTTGTGTGTTTCTTTATGAAATTAACTTTTTCTACAATAACTTTCTGTGTTTTTGGAAAAGCTTTTAATACTCTACCATGTACTCCTTTATATTCTCCGGAGATAACTACCACAGTGTCGCCTTTTTTAATTCGCATTTTTTTTATTTCATTTTTCTTTTTCATTAGATACTCCTAGAGTACTTCTGGAGCAAGAGAAACAATTTTCATAAAGAATTTATCTCTTAATTCTCTTGCAACAGGACCGAATATACGAGTCCCTTTAGGTTCGTTACGGTCATCAATAATAACAGCTGCATTATCTTCAAATCTTACATAAGAACCGTCACTTCTTCTAATTTCTTTAGCAGTTCTGACGATAACAGCTTTTTCAACAGTACCTTTTTTTACTTTACCTGTTGGTGTTGCTGATTTAATTGCGACAACAATAACATCTCCAACACTTCCGTATTTTCGATTAGATCCTCCGAGAACTCTAATACACATCGCTTTTTTAGCTCCGGAATTATCAGCAACATTAAGGATAGTTTGAACTTGTATCATTCCGGTTCTCCTTATTTACTTCGTTCGATGATCGATTCGAGTGTCCATGATTTATCTTTACTCAAAGGACGGCTTTCTCTGATCATAACTTTATCGCCGATCTTACATTCATTGTTCTCATCATGAACTTTGAATTTCTTATGCTTGCGAACAGTCTTTTTATATAATGGATGAATAAACTGACGTTCTACTTTAACAACGATAGTTTTATCCATTTTATCACTAACAACGATTCCTAATCTCGTTACCTTTCTAGTCTCGCTCATTTTTACCCCTGTTCAGCATTCTTTTTTTCGGTAATTATTGTATTTACACGAGCAATATCACGTTTTGTTAAACTAATTTTTGATGTGTTATCTAAGCGATTCATTGCTAATTGAAAACGGAAATTGAATAACTCTTCATGAAAATCATCAAGTTTTTGTTTCAATTCGTCCATTGTTAAATCGCGGAGTTCTTGTGCTTTCATATTTCCACTCCTTCACGTGCAATTACTTTTGTTGAAACTGGTAGTTTATGACCTGCTAATCTAAAAGCTTCTTTAGCGATCTCCGCATCAACACCCTCTATTTCAAAAAGGATGCGTCCCGGTTTAACTACAGCTACCCAATATTCCGGAGATCCTTTACCTTTACCCATACGAGTTTCCGCAGGTTTCTGAGTAACAGGTTTGTCCGGAAAAATACGAATCCAAACTTTACCAACACGTTTCATTTTACGTGTTAAAGCTATACGTGCAGCCTCAATTTGACGACTTGTAAGCCAAGCATCTTGAGTGGACATTAAAGCAAATTCTCCGAAGCTTACAGTGCTTCCTCGATATGCTTTACCAGTCCTTCTACCACGATGAGCTTTTCTATATTTAACTTTTTTTGGTGCTAACATTTTATTTTAACTCCCTTACTGAAGTATGTTTCCTTTATATATCCAAACTTTAATACCGATAATACCATAAGTTGTATTACATTCGGTTAAACAATAATCTATATCTGCTCTAAGAGTGTGAAGTGGAGTTCTACCTTCATTATAACGTTCGGTTCTAGCCATTTCAGCTCCGCCTAAACGTCCTGAACATTGTACTTTTATTCCTTGAGCACCATCTCTCATTGCATTTCTTATAGCCATCTTCATAGCACGTCTAAAAGAAACTCTTTCATTAAGTTGTCGAGATATTTCTTGTCCAACTAAGCTTGCATCTAACCAAGCTTTTTTGATTTCATCTACGTTAATAAGAACATTCAAATTATTTTTTCTGCCTTTATTTAAAAGAACAGTTAATTCGTTTCTTAATCCGTCAATTTCAACACCCTTGCGACCGATGACTTGACCCGGTCGAGCTGTGTTAATATCGATAATCACTGTATTTGCTTTACGTTGAATTCCAATTTTAGAAACCATTGCACGTTGTAATCTCTTGCTAATGTATTTCCTAATTTTTTGGTCTTCAATCAAATTATCAACATATTCTTTACCTGTCGCAAACCAAATAGAATCATGTTCTTTATTGTAGCCGACACGGTATAGAATTGGATTGATTTTTTGTCCCAAAGGTTCCTCCTATTCTTTCTCAGCTATGCCTAATGATATGTGGCAAGTTCGTTTTCTAATTATAGTAGCTCTACCTTGAGCTCTTGGTCTATTACGTTTCATTATAGGTCCATCATCGGCAAAAACTTTTTCCACGATCATGTTATCTATATCAATCTTGCCTTCTTTCACTGTTGCATTTGCTATTGCAGAATTTAATAATTTCGCAACATTCCTTGCCATTCTCTTTTTTGAGAACTGGAGTATTCGCTGAGCCTCAGGTACATTTTTACCACGAATGATATCTAATACTAAACGAGCTTTGCGAGCTGATCCACGTAGGTTTCGAATTCTAGCGATTGCTTCCATTCCTTAACTCCTTGCTCTATTTGCCTTTCTTCTTATCTTTATGTCCACGGAAGGTACGAGTTGGAGAAAACTCTCCTAATTTGTGACCAACCATATTTTCAGTGACATATACAGGAACGAACTTACGCCCATTATGAACTGCAAAAGTAAAGCCAATAAAGTCCGGTAATATAGTTGATCGGCGTGACCAAGTTTTAATTACAGCTTTTTTGGTTTCTTTACTCATAACCATAACTTTATTGCGGAGGTGTTCATCGACAAAAGGTCCCTTTTTAATTGAACGAGCCATTATATATTCCCCCTATCTCTTCTTCTTAGACTTAATGACATATTTATCAGAATATTTTTTCTTACGACGAGTTTTACCGCCCTTAGCTAAAACACCCCAAGGTGAAACAGGATGTCCACCACCTGAAGTTTTCGCTTCACCACCACCCATTGGGTGATCGACAGGATTCATGGCAACACCTCTGACAGTAGGTCTAATACCCATCCATCTTTTTCTACCGGCTTTACCAATTACGATAAGATTGTGTTCTAAATTACCAACTTGACCGATTGTTGCATAGCATTCTTTACGAATTAAATGAACATCGTTAGATGGCATTTTGATATGAACATAGTTTCCTTCCTTAGCAACAATTTGTGCATAAGAACCGGCACTACGAGCTATTTGTCCACCGCGACCAGGTTTGAATTCAACATTATGAACAATTGTTCCCAATGGAATTTTTTTCAATGGTAATGCTGATCCAACTGAAATCTCAGCTTTTTCTCCGGACATAATTACAGTATTTACTTCAAGTCCGTTTGGTGCAAGGATATATCTTTTTTCACCGTCAGCATAAAACAATAATGCAATTCTGGCTGATCTGTTTGGATCGTATTCTATTGCAGCAACTCTAGCAGGGATATTATGTTTATTACGTTTGAAGTCAATAATACGATAATGATGTTTATGTCCACCACCACGATGACGACAAGTAACTCGACCCTGGTTGTTTCTACCGGCATTTTGTTTTTGATGTACTGTGAGCGATTTTTCAGGTTTGCTTTTTGTAATTTCTTCAAAAGTATAACCTGTTTGAAAACGCAATGTCGGTGTAATTGGTCTATATTTTTTGATTCCCATTGTTACTCCCTATTAAATCTCAAAATCCGGCAAACTATCGCCTGATTTTAATTTAACTATTGCTTTTTTCCAATCTGCTCGTCTTCCTTGATATTTTCCCATTCTTTTCGGTTTACCGTTTTGACGAATAGTATTTACATTCACGACACTAACATTGAAAATTTTTTCAATAGCTTTACGTATTTCAATTTTATTTGCGTTCAAACTTACTTTAAAAGTATAGCAGTTATTTGAACTTCTTAAAATGTTTGTTTTTTCTGTTAAAATCGGAGCGATAATTATTTGTCTTGGATGTCTCATTTAAATCACCTCCGCATTATCAGTAAAAACTTTCAACATTTTATTGAGTGCATCTTCAGTAATAATTAAGTGACGATTATTTAAAATCTCATACGCAAATAAGCCATCGGCTCTATCCATACTCACTTTATCAATATTTGTAAATGATTTTACAATATTTACATTACTGCTATCAACTACTACTAATTTTTTCCCTTTTTCAGGAATGATTTTATTTATAAGATCTATAGCTTTTTTAGTAGATGGTTCATCAAAATTAATTGATTCAACGATATACACATTATTTTCTTTAGCTTGTTGTGACAAAGCTAATTTTAAAGCCAATCTTTTTTTCTTTTTAGGAATTTTTCGATACCAATCTTTAGGTACAGGACCAAATGCAACACCACCACCGACTCTGATACCGGTTCGGATATTTCCAACACGTGCATTACCTGTTCCTTTTTGTTTGAAAAGTTTCTTCCCGCTTCCTTTTACTGCTGATCTATTTTTTGCTAAAGATGTCCCTTGTCTTTGATTGCCAAGGTACATATTAACTACTTCATATAACAAAGCATTAGGATTATTTTCTTCCGTTCTTTCGGTATTCAAACCAAAAAGAGCTTCCGGTAATTCAATTTTTCCAATCTCATCACCATTTGCAGAATATTTTTTTGCTTCCAACATTACTTTTCTCCTAACTCGTGCTATTTTCTCAGAAGAACAATACTATTACGGTGCCCAGGAATAGCACCTTTTATCATTATTAAGTTCTTTTCAGGAAAAACTTTAACAACTTCTAGATTCTTCACAGTTACTTTTTTATATCCAGCATGACCAGGTAACTTCTTACCCTTAATTACTCTTGAAGGAGTTGCACACTGACCGATAGATCCCGGACCACGATATGATTCATGAACACCATGAGTAGCTTTGAATCCGTGGAAACCATGTCTTTTCATAACACCTTGAAAACCTTTTCCTTTTGAAATTGACTGTACTTCAATAATTTCTTTTTCTTGAAACATTGTTGCGTCAAATTTCTCGTCTTCTTGAATATCTTTATACATAGACAAACTAAATTCTTTAATAAATCTATATGGTTCAGTGTTATGTTTTTTAAAATGTCCTAACAAAGGTTTTGTAACTCTATTTTCATATACTTTTTCAAAACCAAGTTGAACAGCATCGTAACCATCTTTTTCAACTGTTTTTCTTTGAATTACTTCACAAGGACCAGCTTGAACGACAGTAACTGGATAAACGACTCCGTTTTCATCAAACATTTGCGTCATGCCAAGTTTTTTTCCGATTAATCCAATCATTTCTTAGCTCCTTACGCCTTTATTTCTACGTGAACGCCTGACGGGAGAGTTAATTTTTTTAACGCACCTGTCGTTTGTGGAGTAGGGTTTACGATATCAATAATTCTCTTGTGAACCAACATTTGAAATTGATCCATTGATTTCTTATCAACATGCGGAGAACGAAGGACAGTATAGACTGTTCTTTCCGTAGGAAGTGGAATAGGACCGACAATTTTGGCACCAGTACTTCTTGTATTCTTGATAATTTCAGCAACAGATTTGTCTAATAGACGATAATCATAAGCTTTTAAGCGAATACGAATACGGTTTTTAATATCTTTTTTACTCACCTTTCCTCCAATTATTCTACAATCTCAGAAACAACACCGGCACCAACAGTTCTTCCACCTTCACGAATAGCAAAGCGGAGACCTTTTTCCATAGCGATTTTTTTGATTAAATCAGCTTCAATTGTAACGTTATCACCAGGCATAACC
>JAMOQM010000024.1 GCA_027064005.1 Candidatus Cloacimonadota bacterium
ATGGCTTGGATGAATTTATTTTTTATTTTACTGTTTATTCCTGCTTCTTCTCTTTCAAGCTCCAGTTATAAATTCTTTTATTTTTGGCCGATCTTAGGATTAACACTTTTCAATAAAAGTAATATTACCGATTAGAATAGCTTTATTTCTAAGATTAAATTTTCTCCAATTTTTTTGTTTTGAAATATCTAAATAAATAATAATTGCTTAAAAAGGAAGAAATAATCATTACTAATAAGGTTGCAATCGCCGCTCCGTTGTTTCCATACTTTTTGATAAAAAATATATCTAAAACAATATTTGATAGTCCGGAAATTATTGCAATATAGAAATTTATCTTTATCTTATTTAAACTTGCCAAAACATTTCCCGCCGGAACTCTAAAAGAACCAACTATGAAAAAGTTTATGGCAAGAATTCTAAATGGAGTTACACTCGATAAGTATTTTTCTCCGAAGATTATAAGAATAATTAATTTGGCAAAAATTATTAAAAATAAGGTAATGATAGAATTTATTAATAGGAGACTTTTAAACATTTTTTTGTAGTATTTTATAACATAATCAATATTATTGTAATTCTTAGCAAAGTAAGGGTAAGCAAAAGTAAGGATGGCTTTTGGTAAAAAAATGAGGGAAAAAGGGATTATCATGGCTGCTTTGTATGAAGCAACGCTAACACCGTTTTTTAAAATTAATCCTACAAAAAAAGTATCTAATAAATATAAAATTGAGGAGGTGGCATTTGTGATGGCTATTAAAGAAGAAAATTTTATAAATTCGATTTTATTAATAATATTTTTGGTAGAAGTAAATGGTAACAGATATTCTTTTAAAAAAAATCCCGATAAAATTGCCGTTAATATATAAGCTAAATATCGTCCTGCTATCAAACCGTTAATTTTGAAAAAATATATTCCCAAAACAGAGCCGACAAAAAATAAGAAAGTGTTTAGAACAGCTAATATCGAATATCTTTTATTTGCAAAATTTGCTCTTAATCCGTTGCCGGACACATTATATAAAATAGTTAAAAGTGGGATAAAAGCAATTTTCCTTAATATGCTATTACTATTTGCAATCGGTAATGTGTAAAAAGCAGTAAATGCAATTATTAACAATCCAATTATGAAATTTGCGGATATGCCTAATTTATATCCAAATAACAAATAAGCTCTCTTCTGATTAATATCTTTAGTTCTTGAACAAAATTGAAGAGTCCCGTTTGCTGCTCCCAGACCGTTGAAAAGGAGAAAAAAACTCATTATGTTCATTGCGTAAGACCACGTTCCATACTCGGATTTGGACATAAATCTTACTAAAACAATTGAGGTGGCAAACTGTAAAACTTTATTTATAAAATTTGCGGAGATGATATGTCCTGCCCCTAATTTTATCGCTTTTTTAAAATTATTCAATTGATGACCTCTTAACATTTTTTGAAAAATGTTTCGCGAAAAGATACCTTAAATTGTTCATCGATTGAAAAACAAAATCTTTATTCATTACAAATTTCTCCGTTTATTTAATCAAATTTATCTCTTTCTTAACTTTGAAATACTAATAATTGTGTAAAGCTTTTTGTAGAGCTATTAAAATCTTGACCAATGAGGGGGTGTTTTTTTTTTACAAACAATGAAAAAGAAAAATATATTAATGTTAACGGATTGGTATCCAACCAAAGCAAATCCTATAAAAGGTGTTTTTATTAAAGAGCAAATTGAAGCTATTCGAGAATTGGGATATAATTGTCTCATCGGATATAGAAATGAAGATGTTCAAAATACATTCCCGATTTATAATGAAGACTTGCAAATCTATGAATGCAATTATAGAAAATCGAAAATACCATTTCTTTCTGTGGTGAAGTTATTCTTTAGCATTTGGAGGATGTTTCGGTTAATAAATAAAAACCATAATATTGATCTTATTCATACTCATACTTTTACCGTTGCCTTTCCGGCTGCAATAATTTCCAAAATATACGGGATAAAACATATTCATACTGAACATTGGAGTGAAATACTTCTTAATAGATTAAATAAAATAGATTCTTTGAAATATAAATTTGTCTTAAAAAATGTTAATTTGGTTTTGCCGGTTAGTGAAGGATTAAAGACATCTATTTTGTTTTATAATAAAAATATAAAATTTAAAATTATTCCCAATATTATTGATGATAAATTTTCACCCGCAAAAATAATTAGTTCTCAAAGATGTAAAATTCTTTTTGTCGGTAATCTTATCAAATCAAAAGGTGTCTTAGATTTGTTGGAGGTATCAAAAAATTTATTGGAAGAAGGATTGGATTTTTCTCTGAAAATTATTGGGAAGGGGATATTAAAAGAAACTTGTGAAAATTATATTAAAGAAAATAAAATGGATAACAATGTTTTTTTGATAGGACAAATTCCTTATTCTGAGATTCATAAATATTTCCAAGAATGTTCATTTTATTGCCAACCTTCTTATTTTGAGACATTCGGGATTACTTATCGACAGGCAATTTCTTGCGGGAAACCGATTGTTGCCTATAAATTAGAAGCTTTCGGTGATGATTTTGATGAAACAAATTCTTTATTGAGTGAAATAGGGAATATAAAAAAATTACAAGAAAATGTTAAAACAATGATAAAGAAATATAAACAATTTAATGAAGAAGAAATTGCCGAAAAAGCATTTTTAAAATATTCTAAAGATATGTTTAAGAAAAATATGTCTGAAGTTTACAATGAGGTTTTATCTTGAAAATAATCTATTATGCACCGGAGAATTTATCTCTAAAAAAAGAAATGCCATTGGATTTGGCTCCGAAACGCCGCACTTTTTTTATAAAACAGGCATTGGAAAAGAAAGCGGAAGTTTTTACAATTTGCGGAGATAAAAATGAACGAATAGAACTTATAGAAAAGTTTTACAAAAAACATAATTTCTCGGAATTTGACGGAATGTATATTGAATCAACAAACTGGCCCCTTCGTTTTTTTGATTATATTTTCTTTTATAAAGCTTCTCGAAAAATGCCGGTAACTATTTTTTATCGTGATTGTTATTGGAAATTTTCCAAAACTTATTTTAAAATTAATTCGTTTAATAAACTTATAAGCTATCTAAGATTTATTGGTGAATTTATTTTCTTTAAGAAGATAATGCATAACTTTTTCTTTCCTTCAAAAAATTTTAATGACCTTTTAAAAGTTAAATCTTTTTCTTCACTTCCACCGGGAGCAAATAAAATCGCAGATAAAAAAGATATTAAATTGTTTGATGAGATCAACCTTTTTTATGCCGGAAGATTGGGATATGGTTTTGAGATTCTTTACGATGTCATTAAAGAATTAGAAAAACGGAAAGTTAAATTCAAATTTTATATTATATCCGTTGATGATTTTAATTGTAAAAGTAAAAACGTTATTCAATTTAAATCACATTTTAATAACCATTTTGAGTTAATAAAAAAAATGCATATCGGTTTGATTCCACGAAAATCGGATACTTATTTGGATACGGCTATTCCTTTTAAAGTTGTTGATTATATGGCTTTTGGTTTGCCAATAATTACGGTTAACAATTCTGCTTTGAAAGATTTTATCGAAACACGAAAAATCGGTTTTGCAGTAGGTTACGATGTAAAAAGTATTTGTGATGCTGTTGAGAAGTTTAGTAAAAATCCTCAAATTTGGAATGATATGAAAAACAGAATTGATTATCTAATTCAGAATGATGATAGCTGGGATTCGCGAGCCAAAACAATTTTAGCAACAATAAAAAAACTAAAAAAATGAAAAAAATTTTAATCTATTCTTATCTTTATCCCAATAAAAATGAACCGATGAGAGGAATTTTTGTTCAGGAAAGAGTT
>JAMOQM010000025.1 GCA_027064005.1 Candidatus Cloacimonadota bacterium
TAGCAGATTCATATAAATCTCTAATAGGCTCGTGGATTTATATTGCTCGTTTAGAGAAAGATGAGCAAATACTTTATTCTGTTAGACGAGTATCAGAAGGATGGACGACAAAAAAAGTATCACAACTTATCAATATGATTTTTGACAATAATATGTTAGTTGACCTTGAGCAAAAGGAAATTTTTAGAATAGATGGTAAAGTAGATTTCTTTTCATTTAATGGTATAATTTTTATTGCAGATAAGAAAAACTTTGAAACTGCTCTTAATTTTCGAGAAGGAATGGAAAGAAATAGAGATGAAATAGTAGAAGAATTTAAAGAAACCGAATTATTTGTTGATGCTAATGAAATATCAAGATTGGTCGGTAATAATCTTAAAAGATTAAGAAAACTCTCTCAAGTAAAAAAATCAGGGTATTATAAAGAACAGAGTTTTTTACAAAATTTGAAGAAAGTAAATGAGGATGAAAATTGGGGTATAAAATATTCTGAAGATGGTAAGTTAATTGTTACAGAAGAAGATATTGAAACAGTATTAACGGTGCTTAATAATTCGAGATTAAAATCACCGATTAATCAAGAGAGCTTTGATGTAGATGTTAAACATAAGTTTGAGAATGCTTAATGAAATTCACAGAATCAAAATTAGAACAGGCTTTTATAGAGCTTTTAGGAAATGAAGGTTTTCCACATTTCTTGGGCAATACTATTTCTCGAGCAGATGATGAAGTATTGATTGAGGAAGATTTGAAAAACTATTTGCTTAATCGTTACAAAAGGGAAAAGCTTACTGAAATAGAAGCCCAATCTATTATTTTGCAACTCAAAACACTTTCTTCCGCTGATCTTTACGAAAGCAACAAAAAAATAATGCGTTGGCTTGCTGATGGATTTATTCTAAAAAGAGAAGATAGAAAGCAAAAAGATATTCATATTGAACTTATAGATTATTCCGGTTTAGATGCTCAAAGAAAAAGCGAAGATTTAGATTATGTTGTAGCAGAAAAAGAAACACCAAAATATGGCACTGACCAAAATATCTATAAATTTGTAAACCAATTAGAGATTGTAGGCACAGAAAAACGAATTCCTGACGGCATAATTTATATAAATGGATTGCCCGTTGTCGTTTTTGAATTTAAATCTGCCATACGCGAAGAAGCTACAATTCATAATGCTTACGAACAATTAACTATTCGTTACAAACGCGATATTCCAGAACTTTTTAAATACAATGCATTTTGTGTAATAAGTGATGGTGTAAACAATAAAGCAGGTTCATTTTTTGCACCTTATGAGTTTTTTTATGCCTGGCGAAGAATCGCAGGGCTTGCTAAGGAAGTCGACGGCATTGATAGTATGTTTACCCTTGTTCAAGGGATGTTACATAAAAACAGATTAAGAGATATTATTCAAAACTTTATATATATTCCTGATAGCTCAAAAAAAGACGAGAAAATTCTTTGTCGTTATCCTCAATATTATGCAGCTCGTGTGCTGTTCGAGAATATCAAAAAAGCAGAAAAACCCGAAGGAGACGGAAAAGGTGGAACTTACTTTGGAGCCACCGGAAGCGGTAAAAGTTTTACGATGCTTTACCTTACTCGCCTATTAATGAAAAGTGAGTATTTTGAAAATCCAACAATTGTATTGATAACAGATAGAACAGATTTAGACCACCAACTTTCAGGTCAATTTACCAATGCTAAAACTTTTATTGGCGACAATAATGTAAAAAGTGTAGAAAGCAGAACCGAATTGAGAACTTTACTTCAAGACAGAAAAAGCGGTGGTGTTTTCTTAACAACTATTCACAAGTTTACAGAAGACACCGAATTACTAACTGAAAGAACAAACGTGATTTGTATTTCAGATGAAGCACATAGAAGTCAAACCAACTTAGACCAAAAAGTAAAAGTAACTTCTGAGGGAGTAAAAAAGACCTTTGGTTTTGCCAAATATTTACACGACTCATTACCCAATGCAACTTTTGTAGGATTTACAGGAACGCCAATTGATGCAACTTTAGATGTTTTCGGAAAAGTTGTTGATGCCTACACAATGACAGAATCTGTAAGAGATGAAATAACAGTAAAGATTGTTTATGAAGGTCGGGCAGCTAAAGTAATTTTACACAATGAAGAGTTAGAGAAGATAGAAAAGTATTATGAACAAGTGGCAGAAGAAGGAGCTAACGAATATCAGATAGAGGAAAGTAAAAAGGCAACAGCCACAATGAAGGTTATTCTTGGCGACCCTGACCGTTTGCAGAAATTAGCTGAAGATTTTGTAACTCATTACGAAAAAAGAGTTTCTGAAGGCTCAACAGTAAAAGGGAAAGCAATGTTTGTGTGCTATAAACGTGAAATTGCTTTTGATTTTTATAAAAATGTAATTGCTCTAAGACCCGAATGGGCAGAGATAAAAGTTGCAGAAGAAGGTGCTGTTCTTACTGATAAAGAGAAAAGGGAAATTAAACCTATGGAACGTATCAAAATGATAATGACCAGAGGAAAAGATGACCCAAAAGAAATGTATGATTTACTCGGAACTAAAGAATATCGTAAAGAGTTAGACAGGCAGTTTAAAAATGAAAAATCTAATTTCAAAATTGCTATTGTAGTAGATATGTGGCTAACTGGTTTTGATGTTCCATTTTTAGATTCTATCTATATCGATAAACCAATAAGGCAACACAATTTAATTCAGACTATCTCTCGTGTAAATAGAAAGTTCAAAGGAAAGAACAAAGGCTTGGTTGTAGATTACATTGGTATTAAAAAACAAATGAATCTTGCATTAGCAAAATACAACAAAGGCGATGAAGAAAATTTTGAGGATATTCAAGAATCCTTGATTGTTGTTAAAAATCATTTGGATTTGTTAGCCAAACTATTTCATAAATTCGACAATTCAAAATATTTTGGTGGTTCTGCATTAGAACAGTTAAATACGTTAAATATGGCTGCTGAATATGTACAGTTAACCAAAGAGCTTGAAACTCGTTTTATGGGTTTGGTTAAGCGTTTAAAAGCAGCTTATGATATTTGTGTAGGAAGTGAACAATTAACACAAAAGGAAAGAGATTTTACTCACTTCTATTTAGCTGTGCGCTCAATCGTTTTTAAACTTACAAAAGGGAATGCACCTGACACAGCACAGATGAATGCCAAAGTTCGAGAAATGATAAAAGATGCTTTAGAAAGTGATGGCGTTCAAGAAATTTTCAAACTTGGAGATGAAGTAAAAACAGAACAAGACCTTTTTGATGAAGATTACTTGGCTAAAATTGATAAAATTAAATTACCCAACACAAAAATAAAGCTACTTCAACAACTTTTAGCCAAAGCCATTGGAGAGATTAAAAAAGTTAATAAAGTAAAAGGAATTGATTTTTCAAAGAAAATGCAATCCTTGGTTGAGAAATACAACGAAAGAAAAGAAGATGATGTTTTGCGTAGTGAAGTTTATGAGGAAATGGCAGAACATTTAACCAATCTGATATGGGAAGTGCAAAAGGAATTTACCGCAGGTGAAGAAATGGGAATTGATTTTGAGGAAAAAGCATTTTACGATATTTTGAAAGATTTGTGTATAAAATATGACTTCAAATATCCGGAAGACAAACTAATTGAATTAGCAAAGGCGGTAAAAGACTTAGTTGATGAACAAGCAAGATTCCCTGATTGGAGTAAAAGAGAAGATATTAAATCAGCTCTAAAAGTCGGATTAATTCTTCTATTGGATGAACACGGTTATCCACCAGTTGAGAGAGATGAAGTTTACAAAGATATTTTTGAACAGGCTGAAAATTTTAAAAAGAATAGAATATCCTGAAAAATGGGCTTAACAAAGCACTCCACGCCCCAAAAGAATGGCGTGACAGTGCCCACCCCCACCCATTATCCCTATTTAAATCAAAAATCTTAATTGTAAAAAGTAAGAAAGATACATTCTTTATCTTTATTGGTGAAAAAAATGAGAAATTTATTTGTTGATATCGGAAACGGTAATTTTTTATAACTTTTTAATTCTTTGAAAAGTAGAGACGCCAAAATTGGGCGTCTCTACTTATTTAATATTTTCTCGGACAATTGTAATTATGTCGATTTTTAAAGCTTTGATGGTTGGATAAATACTGGATATGATGGAGATTAAGAAAGTTATGGAAATGACAATTAAAAAGTCAAAAGGAATAATCTTTACCGGTAAAAACTGAATGGGAAATCCGGGTACCGGAATTTGAATCAAATGAAAATGGGTTTGAATTCCTAAAATTAATAAGGAAAATAAACTCCCGCCAAAGATTCCGATTGAACCGATAATAATGGCAATAAAAAGAAATATGTTAATAATTTCTTTATCAGCTAAACCGATTGATTTTAAGATACCAATTTCAGATTTTTTCTCAGCAACTATTCTAATAAAATTTCCACTCATATTAAATGAAGCGATAATTATCATCAAAAAAAGAATAATGAAAGTAATAATTTTTTCAAATTTCATTGATGAATAGAGATTAGATTCAAAAGAAGACCAATCTTCAACAATATATTTTTTACCTAATTTAGTTTGAATTTTCTTTGTTAAGTCTAAAGATTTATAGGGATTAACTGTTTTTACTTCAATTGATTGCACCCCGTTTTCTATGTTAGTAAAATAGCGAGAATTTTTTCGTGAGATATAAACATATCCTGCATCATAGGTCGGAATTCCGGATTGAAAAACTCCGATAATGGTAAATTTTTTGCTTTTGGGAATCAAACCAAAAGGGGAAGGAATTGTGCCTATTCCGGAAAAAAGAGTTATTTGTTGTCCCACCGTAGCATTTAATTGAAAAGATAAATCCAAGCCAATAATAATGCCATCATCATTGAAAGATTTTTTATTAGGATGTCCTAAAGTGATATTATCGAGCAGTTTTGTTATTTTTTTATGTTCTTCAAGTTTCACTCCATAGACAATTACGGGAGAAACCAAGGATTTTTTTTGAGCAATAAGTTCTGTCTTAATGATTCCTGAAACAGCTTTAATCTTTTTATTTTTTGCGAGGATTTTATTTATTTTATTTTCATCATAAATCGGTTGATGATGTTTTTTGTAAATTTTAATATCACCTTTTGTGTTAAAAATTCTCGCTGACATATCTTGATTGAAACCGTTCATTACTGATGAGACGGTTAAAATTCCGAAAACTCCAATAAAAATTCCTAAAAAGGAAATTACATTTTCTTTTTTCAAAAAATGAGATTTATTAAAGATTAGCCGTTGGGCTATTTTAAGAGAAGTGCTGAATTTATTCATTATTAAAGTTAAAAAAGGTGGGAGAGCCCCACCTCAAATTTATTTTTTCTTTTTCTTCTTTTTTTTCACGGAAATTTCTTCAGGTTTCATTTGCGGGAAAAGTAACACTTCTTTAATAGATGTATTTTTTGTGAGAAGCATCACAAATCTGTCAATTCCAATTCCTAAACCACCTGTTGGAGGCATTCCGTATTCCATCGCTTCCAGAAAATCTTCATCAACAACATTGGCTTCCAAATCACCGAGTTCTCTCAATTTTGCTTGAGATTCCAAACGTTCTCTTTGATCAATCGGATCGTTCAATTCAGTGAAAGCATTGGCAAATTCCGAGCCGTTGATATAAAGTTCAAATCTTTCCACGATTTTTTTATCGTTAGGTTTTGTTTTTGCTAATGGTGAAACTTCTTTCGGAAAATCCGTTACAAAAGTAGGTTGAATAAGTTTAGCTTCCACAAATGTTTCAAATATCTCGGTAATTAATTTTCCGGGACCGGCATTGGGGTCAATTTCAATTCCTTTTGATTCGCAGAAGTTTTTAATATTTTCATAATCAAAATCGGAAGCATCAAATCCTGTGTGTTCTTTAATCAAGTCAATCATGGTAGCTCGTCGCCAAGGAGATTTCAAATTGATTTTTTTCTCTTCAAATTCAATTAAATCAGTTCCAATAACATCGATTGCTGTTTGGCTCATCAATTTTTCAGTTAAATCCATCATATCATTATAATCGGCGTAAGCTTGGTAGATTTCTATGGCTGTAAATTCAGGATTATGAGATTTATCCATACCTTCATTTCGGAAGTTTTTACCAATTTCATAAACTCTTTCAAATCCACCGATAATTAATCTTTTCAGATATAATTCGGTTGCGATTCTGAGATAAAGATCAATATTCAAAGTATTATGATGAGTGATGAAAGGTCTCGCATTTGCACCGCCATAAAGAGGTTGTAGGATTGGAGTTTCAACTTCTAAGAATTTATCATTATCAAGAATTTTTCTAAAGTTACTGATTATTTTAGAACGTTGGATAAAAATATTTTTGTTCTGAGGATTTAATAACAAATCAAGATAACGTTTTCTATATCTTAATTCGATGTCAGAAAATTCATCATATCTAACTTTTTTACCGTCAACTATCTTTTCTTTTACAGTTGGAAGAGGACGAAGACTTTTGGCTAAAATAGCAACTTTCGTAGCTTTAATGGAAAATTCTCCGGATTCTGTTACGAAAGCAACACCTTCGATTCCGACAAAATCACCTAAATCATATAATTTATAAATTTCATAATTTTCATCACCAACAACGTCTTTTCTGACATAGATTTGTATTCCGGCAGTCTCATCTTCGACATTTCCAAAACCTATTTTTCCGTGTCTTCTCATAGCTTTTAGGCGACCGGTTATTTTTACTGTTTCATTTGTTTCTATCAATTTATCTTTTTGATCAATCAATTCCTTAATATACATTGTTCGTTCAACTCTATTTGGATAAACTTGAACATTCATTGCTAAAAGTTTTTTATACTTTTGCTTTCTTAAACCGATTAACTGATTGTCATTACTCATTGTTAACTCCCATATTTATAATTTGTTATAAAAAAAAAATGTGCTAATAAATGTCAAGCTTGGTAAAAATGATAATTTCTTGAAAATTTATTTAGAGATGAAATTAAATCGGATTGCCTAATTTATAATAGGTTTTTTATCTTTTTCGGGAGAAAGAGAAAGAAGAATAATTTTTAGAATAATCCGATATTTTCTTTTTTTGCCGACAATTATCAGATACAAAATTACGAAATAGAAATATTAAATATCTATGTTTTCAATTGGGGAAATTTAGCTGTTTAGAAGAATAAAATCCTACATTTGCGAGAATGACTATTCGTTTCGAATTATTCAGATTGGAAATTATTAATCTTTTACTTTATGCTTTTTAAATTTTTCTTAATCTACAATGCAATTTGCTTTCCAAATAATTACTGGACACATTAAAGCGTTTTTTTCAAATTGAACAAAGGGAGATTGTTATGATTTATAGAAAGATAAAAAAGTCTGATTTGTTTTTAATTGCCGGTCCTTGTGTAATTGAATCCAAAGACAATTTGTTTGAAATTGCCGAGCATCTTAAAATGCTGTCTGAGAAATATGAGTTTACCTTAATTTTTAAAGCCTCGTTTCTAAAAGCTAATCGTACCTCAATTGATTCCTTTTCAGGTCCCGGTCTTGAAAAAGGACTGCAAATGTTGAGTGATGTTAAAAAGGAATTTGAATTACCGATTTTGACTGATATTCATCAAACTAACGAAGTTGATGCAGTAGCTGAAGTTGCGGATATTTTGCAAATTCCGGCATTTCTGAGTCGGCAAACTTTTTTGTTAACCACAGCTGCAAAAACCGGAAAAATTGTTAATATAAAAAAAGCTCAATTTATGGCTCCTGAAGATATGGAAGAAGCGGTGAATAAAGTAACGAGTTTCGGGAATAATAATGTTTTAGTTACGGAAAGAGGAACGTCTTTTGGATATCATAATTTGGTTGTGGACTTTAGAAGTTTTTTGAAAATGAAAAATCTTGGATTTCCTGTTCTGTATGATGTTACCCACAGTCTTCAACAACCTTCAATTGGAAAAATTAGTGGGGGAACTCCTCAATATGCTTATAAAATGGCACGAGCTGCTATTGCAACCGGCAGTGTTGACGGGCTATTTGTAGAAACCCATCCGAATCCTGCCAAAGCTTTGAGCGATGCAAAATCAATGTTACCTTTAGCTCAAATGGAAAAATTTATCTCCGGCTGTGTTAATCTAAAAAAATGGATGGATGAAAATGCATAAAATTAAATTATTTATCTCCGATTGTGATGGTGTTTTGACAGATGGAAAAATTATCTATGATAATAATAAAATTGAAACAAAACAATTTCACGCTCAAGACGGTCTTGGTATTAAACTGCTTTCTTTTGCCGATATAAAAATAGCAATTATTACCGGTAGAAAATCCGAAATTCTTGTCCAAAGATGTGAAGATCTTCAAATTGAGATGCTTTTTCAAAATATTAAAAATAAGTTAAAACAGACAGAAATGATTTTGGATAAATTAGGCATAACTTGGGAAAATGTTGCTTATATTGGTGATGATTGGAATGACTTTCCCGTTATCGAAAGAGTAGGCTTATCTGCTTGCCCTGCTGATTCTCCAGAAGATTTTAAAAAAGTCGTTGATTACGTAACCACTCGAAATGGCGGAAATGGTGCTGTTCGAGATTTTATTGAATACATTTTAAAAAAACAGAAAGTTTATGATGAAGTATTGCAAAAATTTATTTCTTATCTTAAAAATTATTAGTTTGATTTTTTTGCTGAGCAGTTGTTCCAAAGAAGAAAAAACACATTTTGAAAAATGGAATAAAAATTTACCTGATCAAAAAGCGGATTCTCTTTATATAAAATCTATGGACGGTGATAAAGTTACGATGGAATTATTCGCAAAATCAATGTCTAAATTTGATAAAACGAAAACAACCTATTTTGATTCCATTAAAGTAATTTCATATTCAGACACATCGAACACTGTTTTAACTTGTTTAAAAGCTGAAATAGATGAAGTTACAGATGTTTTGACTGCCAGAAAAAACGTCGTGGTTGTTAATGAAAATGGGATATTAAAAACAGATTTGCTGATCTGGGATAGGAAAACAAATATTCTTAAAGCACCGAACGAGGTTACTGTTATTCGCGAAAAACATTGGATGCGGGGCTACAATATGGTTACAAAATTGGATATGAAAAAAATCGAATTGGAAAAAGTTTCTGCTCGAGGTACAATTGAAAAAGATCTTAAATTTTAGTCTGTTATTTTTGATTTTTGTTAATCTTATGGCTTCAAAACCGGCAAGTTACAAAATCATAAACAGCGATAAATTGGTTGCTGAAAAAATGGCTGATGAATATATTTCTCATCTATCCGGAAATGTTCATTTCTTTTACAATGATATTGAATTTTATTCTGATGAAGCGGATATTTTTGATAAAAGAGAATTTATAAAACTTGTTGGCAATGTAAGAGTTTTTAAAGATACTTTGACGATGAACGCCCAATTTGCATCCTATGATAAAAAAGCCGATTTTCTGTTTCTAAAAAATAATGTTAAATTTGTTGTAGATCACTCAGATACAACTCAAAGTAGATTTTATGCAAATAAAATTGAATATAAACGCAATAAAGGAATTGTTACGGCAACAGATTCCGTGCGAGCATTTGACGAAAAAAATAAATTTAAAGCGAAAAGTGAATTGCTTGTTTATAATCAAAAAACCGGATTTGGGTATTTGATAAAAAAGCCGGAATTATATATTTCGGGGGCTGATTCAATTACAATTAAAGCTGCGAAAATAGAATATTATCATAATACCGGAAAAATTGTAGGATTGTTTGATGTGAGAACTTTTAATAAGGATTATCATACTACCAGCAATTTTCTAATTTATTACAATAAAGATGAAAAAGCTGTTTTTAGCGGAGAACCAAAATTTTATTCAAAATCAGGAGATGCCGTTTCAACTCAATTCAATTTGTTTTTTGCCAAAAATAAACTTTCAAAAGCAACTTTAATTGATTCCTCAAAAATTAATTTTTCTTCAGAAAAAGATGGTGAAAAAGACAGCTGGATTACCGGTGATAATGTTGATATTTATTTTAATGATGGTAAAATAAATAAATTTAATGCTGAAAAAAATGTAGTTTCTTACATAATTTCAAATAAAAATAATAAAGAAAAATATCTGGAAAATTTAACTAAATCTGACAATTTATTCGTTAACTTTGATAAAAACAATAAGATAGAAAATATCATTGTTGATAAGAGAGTGTCAGGAAAGTATTTTTTCTTTAATAATTCAAACAAATCCGTTGACAAATAAGGAATAAGAATTAAAAAATAAGTATGAGTAAGAATAAAATAATAATAGAAAACTTAGTTAAGATATATGGGAGAAGGACCGTTGTTAACGGAGTAAGTATGCAAATTGAACAAGGTGAAGTAATCGGGATGCTTGGTCCAAATGGTGCCGGGAAATCCACAACCTTTTATATGATTGTTGGTTTGACGAAAGCTAATAAAGGCCAAGTCCTTTTTAATGATATCGATATCACTCATAAACCAATGTATAAACGAGCTCAACTTGGTATTGGCTATCTTGCTCAAGCACCTTCAATTTTTCATA
Organism: Candidatus Cloacimonadota bacterium; assembly: GCA_027064005.1. Taxonomy (GTDB): domain Bacteria; phylum Cloacimonadota; class Cloacimonadia; order Cloacimonadales; family JAMOQM01; genus JAMOQM01. Next base: position 10,531 of record JAMOQM010000025.1, read on the forward strand.
AATTAACTGTTGAAGAAAATATTATGGCTATTTTAGAAACTTTGAAAATTTCCAAAAAAGAAAGAAAAAGACGCCTCGAAGAACATCTCGAAGAATTGTCTTTAACAAAATTAGCTAAACAAAAAGCTTATACTTTGTCAGGTGGAGAAAGAAGAAAACTAGAAATTACGCGATCTTTGGTAACCTCCCCTTCATTTCTTTTGATGGATGAACCCTTTGCCGGCGTTGATCCGATTGCTATTGCCGACATTCAGGATATTATTCAGAAACTTAAAGAAAAAAATATCGGTGTTTTAATTACGGATCATAGTGTAGTTGATACTTTGAAAATTACAGAAAGAGCTTATATTGTTTCTAATGGAAAAGTGTTGTTGTCCGGAACTTCCAAAGAGTTGGTTAATAATCCTCAAGCTCGGGAAGTTTATTTAGGTGATAGATTTTTAAATACGGAGTTTTAATAATGTACAAAATTAATCAGTTCCAAACTCAAAAGATGTCGCAAAGACTAGAATTGCGTCCTATTATGCTTCATTCTTTGGAAATGTTACAAAAGCCATTGTTAGAACTGGATACTTTTTTAAAAAATGAACTTATTGAAAATCCGATGTTGGACCTTCAGGAAGAAGATGGCAATAAAGAAGAGAGTTTAAATGAAGAAATTCCTGATGAAACATTAGAAAGTGATGAGGATAAAGATTTAGCAAAAACTCTTGAAGAAGCTAAAGAACTCAGTGAAATTTTAGATAGTTGGAATGATTTTCATACTACAAGTTATGGCTCGGACCCGGAAAAGAAAGTTTCTTTAGAAGTTTATACAGCCCAAAAAATCAATTCAAAAGATATTTATGTGGCAAATTTGGAGGATCTTGAAATTGACGATAATGAACTTGATTTTGCCGAACTTTTGGTTGATGCTGTAAATCAATATGGATTTTTACCTAAAGATTATGATTTAGAGAAAAACGCCAAAACTTATGGAATCAGTGGACAGCGGGCAAATGAAATTCATAAAATGATTCTTGAGCTTGAGCCAAAAGGAATTTGTGCGAGAAATATACAGGAATGTCTTTTAGCTCAATTAGATAAAGAAGATTCCTATTATGATTTATGTCGCAGATTAATTGACGATGAGTTTGATGATTTTATCCGAAGACGATATGATAAATTAATTGATAGATTGAATGTAACTTACGATGACCTTTTAGTTTGTCGAGATAAAATTTCTAAATTAGACCCAAAACCCGGTTTACGAATATTAAATGGTGATGCTAACTATGTTTTACCGGATGTATTTGTTAAAAGAATTGATGGCGATTTTGAGGTGATAGTTAATGATTTTTCCATTCCGAAAATAACTTTAAGCTCGCGTTATAAACATATTTTGAAAGATATGAAAAAAGATAAGCACGCACTTGGATATGTTCGCGATAAGATCAATTCTGCGAAATTTCTAATTAAATCTATGTATATGAGAAATAAAACCTTAGAAAGAGTTATGAAATCAATTATTAATCATCAACATTCATTCTTTTATGACGAATCAGGTATTTTAGAACCTTTGGGCTATTCCGTGATTGCCAATGATTTGCAGTTAAACGAATCTACAATATCGAGAGTTGTTCGAAATAAATATGCCGATACACCTTTTGGGTTGATTAAAATGAGAAGCTTTTTCACATCAATTGCCGGTAAAGATAAAAATTTTGAATTGGTTTCTAAACAACAAGTACAAAAACTAATTTCAAAACTGATAGATAAAGAAGATAAAAAAAGACCACTAAGCGATAATATGCTGATGAAAATAATTAAAGAACAGGACATTAGCGTTTCGCGAAGAGTTATTGCAAAATATAGAGAAGATTTAGGTATATTAAATAGTCGATTAAGGAGGAGAGGATGAAGCAAATAATAGTAGCTGTTATTGGTGGAGGTCCGGGTGGATATGTTACCGCAATTAGATTGAAACAATTTGGGATTGAATCCGTTGTCTTTGAAAAAGAACGTCTCGGAGGTGTATGTTTGAATCGTGGTTGCATTCCGACAAAAGCTTTGGTTAAAGTTGCCGATTTTTATGCGGAAATGAAAGAAGCCGAAGATTTTGGTATTAATGTCGAAAATATTTCTTTTGATTTTGATAAAATCTATCAAAGAAAAGATAATGTTGTTGAAAAATTAGTTTCAGGTGTTGAGTTCATCTTTAATAAAAAAGATATTCCGGTAATTAAAGAACAAGTTAATTCTATAGAAAAAACTGATTCCGGTTATTTAATCAAATATGGTGAAGAAACTTTAATTGCCAAATATGTGATAATTGCCACAGGTTCTACTCCTAAAGAACTGGGATTTATGCCATTTGATGGAGAGAAAATCCTTTCTTCTCGCGACATTCTTAATTTGAAAGAATTACCGAAATCGTTAGCAATTATCGGTGGTGGAGTAATCGGTTGTGAATTTGCATCTATCTTTTCCCAATTAGGAACCAAAGTGAACATTATTGAATTTTTACCACGATTAGTTGCTACTGAAGATGAAGAAATTTCCAAAAGATTAAATATGGCTCTCAAAAGAAAAAAAATAAAAATTAAATTAAAAACCGGAGTTGTCGGTTCTGAAATAAAAGATGATAAAGTAATTTTAAAACTATCAAATAATAAAGAAGAATCTTTTGATAAAGTACTGGTTAGTGTCGGGAGACAACCTCAAATAAATTTTGATTTTCCTGAATTAAAAACAGGGAAAACAGGAATAGAAATTGATCAAAAAATGCAAACTAATTTGGAAAATGTTTTCTCAATCGGCGATGTTACCGGTAAAATGATGCTTGCTCATACCGCAAGTAAACAAGGTTTAATGGTCGCTTCTATTATTAATGAAAAGGAAAATGGGAAAAAATGGGATTCATTTACATTAAAATATGAAAATATTCCAAGATGTATTTTTACTAATCCGGAAATTGGTTCAGTTGGGCTGACAGAAACTCAAGCAATTGAAAAATACGGAGAAATTGAAGTTGGAAAATTCCCGTTTTCAGCAAATGGCAAATCATTAGGATTAGGAAACACCTTTGGTTTTGCAAAAACTATCTGTGAAAAATCAACCGGGAAATTATTGGGTATGCACATTATAGGACCTCAAGCGACGGAAATTATTGCTCAAGGCTCAATCCTTTTAGGAAGGGAAACAACTGCCGAAGATGTTGATAAAATTGTTTTTGCTCATCCAACTTTATCGGAAGTTGTGATGGAATCGGTTGAAGATTTACATAAATTATCAATACATAAAATTTAAGGAAACGTAATGGAATATTTAAGAAAGCCGAAGTGGTTGAAGTCAAATAAATTAGGCTCAACAAACACACAGTATATTACAAAATTCATGCGTGAATTAAATTTGCATTCGGTTTGTGAAAGTGCTCAATGTCCAAATAAAGGAGAATGCTTTGAAAGAGGTACGGCAACATTTATGATTCTTGGTGATATTTGTACCAGAAATTGTAGATTTTGTGCTGTAGATAAAGATAAATCAAAGATATTGCCACCGGATCCTAATGAACCAAAAGCAATTGCCGAATTATCTAAAAAATTAAATTTAAAATATGTTGTTATTACAACAGTAACTAGAGATGATTTGGATGATGGTGGTGCAGAACATTTTGTTCAAGTAATGAATGAAGTCAGAAAAAATAATAAAGAAATCAAAATAGAAGTTTTAATCTCTGATTTGAAAGGAGATAAAAACGCAATTTTAAAAATAATCAATGCTAATCCGGACGTATTTAATCACAATGTGGAAACTATTCCAAAATTGTATAATAAAGTTCGTCCGATGGCTATATATCAAAGATCTCTTGATGTTTTAAAATATGCAAGAGAAATCAAACCTAATTTATTAACCAAAAGTGGTCTAATGGTCGGGCTTGGAGAAACTAAAGAAGAAATTTTTGAAGTAATGGACGATTTAAGAAAAGTAGATGTAAATATTCTAACAATCGGACAATATTTGCAACCGAGTAAAAAACACTATCCGGTTCAAGAGTATGTTCATCCTTCTATTTTTGAAGAATATCGCCAAATTGCTCTCGAAAAAGGTTTTCTTTTAGTTGAATCAGCGCCTTTAGTTCGTAGCTCTTATCATGCCGATAGAGCTATTCCTTATTTAACAAAAACACAAAAAGGGGTTTAGTATGCAAATTACAATTACCGCTCGTCACTTTGAATTAACCAATGCAATCCGTGATCATGTAATGAGTTCATGTGAGAAACTTAATCGATATTTCGATTATATCATTAATATTCATTTTGTTCTTTCATTAGAAAATAACAGAAACATTGCCGAAATGAGTCTTCATGCTTCACATTTTAATTTACAGTCTGATGCTGAAGAAAAGAATATGTATTTAACAATTGATGAAGCTGTTGACAAAATGGAAACACAAATAAAAAAACTTAAAGATAAAGTTACTAATCATCAGAAAAAACAAAGCTTAAAAGAAAATATATCTTATGTTTATTCTAATATTTTTGAAAACGACATCGAAGACAAACCTAAAAAAATTGTCAAAATGAAAAGAATGGTTGCTGATCCAATGTTGGTTGATGATGCAATTAATGAATTAATTAAGAGCAAAAAAGAATACTTTATCTTCAAAAATCTTGAATCTGATAGAATTAATGTCCTTGTTAAAAAAAATAAAGATCAGTTCAAATTAATTGAACCATAAATTAATCGGGGGATTCTTCCCCCGTTATTTAACATATTATGAAAAAAATATCACTTAAAGAATTTTATTATGAAAATAAAGAGAATTTTGCCATAACATTGGTTACTAACGAATCAACGTTAAATGGTATGGATATTACGATCCCGTATATTAACCGTCCCGGTTTGGCATTGTCAGGATATCTGGAAAGATTTCCTTATAATAGAATTCAAATTATGGGTGAAACCGAGATAACTTATTTACAATCTTTGCCGGAATCTGAACTTTTTGATAGGATGAAATTGATCCTAAAAAATTCAATACCTTGCTTTGTAATCTCCAAAGGATTAACTGTTCCGCAGCAGATGGAATATTTAGCAAATGATTTACAGATATCTATTTTTTCCAGTCGATTAACTACTGATCAATTAATTCAAAAAATGAATAGATATTTGAGAAATGTATTTGCACCTACTGAAGATTTACACGGAACATTGGTTGATGTTTACGGTGTTGGGGTTATTATAACCGGAAAAAGTGGAATAGGTAAAAGTGAATGTGCTTTGGATTTAGTTGAGCGTGGACATAGATTGATTGCCGATGATATGGTTAAGATGACAAATTTGGATGATACTTTAATTGGTTCCGCTGTTTCCAACGTTGGATATTTTATGGAAATTAGAGGTGTTGGTATTATTGATATTGAAAAAATGTTTGGAATCGAAGCTGTCCGTCGTCAAAAAAGAATTGAAATTCAAGTAGAATTGGTTCATTGGAAAGATAATGCTGAATATGAAAGAATTGGTCTGGATACGAGATTTTCCAGACATCTTGGCTGTCAAATTCCTATTGTTTATTTACCAATTTCGCCGGGTAAAAATGTTTCCGTTATTATCGAAGTTATTGCAATGAATTTGATTCTAAAAACTTACGGATATGATGCAGCCAATGTTTTTACTTCAAAAATGCAAGAAGCTATTATGAAAAAACGAAGAACTAAAAAAATATTATTTGAAGAAAAGGAATAAATTAATGGTAGAAAAAGAAGTTGAAGTTATTAACAAATTAGGATTACATGCCCGACCATGTTCACTAATTGTCCAAACTGCATCCAAATTTAGATCAAAGTTTGAAATTGTAAGAGATGGTCAAAAAATTAATGGCAAAAGCATTTTGGGGCTGATGATGTTAGCTGCTGAACAAGGAGCAAAGTTAAAATTAATCGCAGATGGGGTAGATGAAGAATATTTAATTAACGATATTGAAAAATTATTTATCAATAAATTTAACGAGGAATAAATGCTAAAATTACACGGATCCGGGCTTATTAATAAAATTGTTATTGGTAAAGCCAAAATAAAATTAGATAGCAAAATAGAGGTAGAAAATAGAAGTATTGCAAAGCATGAAGTTAAAGACGAATTGGCTAAATTTCGTACAGGGATAGATTTTTTAATTACAGATTTAGACGATCTTATTTTGAATTATTCTACTTCCAAAACCGATACTGATATTCTTAATACTCAAAAATTAATTTTAAAGGATCCTGAATTTGAAAAAAATATCCACAACCTCATATCTAATGATTTATTGTCTTTAGAAACAGCATTAAATTCACATTTTACAGAGTTGATTGATTTATTTGAGAATATGAATAACGAGTATTTTGCACAAAGATCGGCGGATTATAAGGATGTTTATGCAAGATTTCACAGACATTTAAAAGGTGAAGATGATTTTCTTTCTGAAGATAATCTGGATAAATACATCTTTGTAGCCAAAGACATTGAACCGTCGATGATGATAAAATTAATCTCAAAAAAAGTTGCCGGAATTTGTCTTGAAGAATCTAATTATACCGCTCATTCTGCCATTATAGCCAAATCTGCCGGAATACCATTAATCTATAAATGTGAAAAAGCAACTCTCGTTATAAATACTGATGACCAACTTATTTTGGATGGAAATAGTGGCGTTGTTTATGTGAATCCTGATGAACAGACTTTAGCAAATTACAAAGTCATTATTGAGGAAGAGAAAAAAGAAGATTTACTTAGATTTGATTTTGCCCAAAAATTATGTTTTACCAATGATGAAGAGAGAATTTTTATTTATAACAACATGGAGTTTGTTGAAGAATTGGAAATTGCAAAAAAAATGCAATTTGATGGCATCGGATTATTCAGAACAGAATTTATTTTTTTAGAACATGCAAATTTACCGGATGAAAATGAGCAATTTGAGATTTATAAAAAAATAATGGAGAAATCGGAAGGGAAACTCATTACTTTTAGAACAATAGATATTGGAGGCGATAAAGCTTCTAAACTTCTAAATATTTCTCACGAGAAAAACCCAAATTTGGGCTTGAGAGGAATTCGTTTGGCTTTAAGATTTGAAAATCATTTTAAGAATCAATTGAAGGCAATTTTGAGAGCAGGAGCTTTTGGAAAAGCCAGAATTATGTTTCCAATGATTTCAGGAATTAGTGAATTGAGAAGAGCAAAACAAATTCTTTTAGATTGCAAAAACGATTTGCGTGCGGAAAATATATCTTTCGCTGAAGACATCCAAGTGGGAATTATGATTGAAGTCCCGGCTGCAGTTATGATTGCCGATTTGTTAGCTAAAGAAGTAGATTTCTTTAGTTTCGGTACAAATGATTTGGTTCAATATTTTCTTGCTGTTGATCGTGATAGTGAAAATGTGGTTGAATATTATAATCCATATCATCCGTCAATAATTAGAGCGTTAAAGAAAGTTGTTGATGTTGCTAAAGAAAATAATGTTGATGTAAGTATTTGCGGTGAACTTGGCTCAGACGAGGATTTTATTCCAATTCTTTTGGGATTGGGAATTAAAAAATTAAGTATTACGCCCAGTATGACGGCAAAAGTTAAATTTCAAATTTCAAAATTAAATTATGAAAAAACTAAATTGTTAGCGGAGAAAATTCTAAATTTAGCTACAGCTGAAGAGATTCACTCCGAAACAAAAATATGGAGAGAAAAAAATGAGCATTAAATTTGATTTCACCAACTTTTTCCACTCAGACATGATTCCTTCCGGAATTAGCAAAGCAAAATTGGAAAATTTAAAGTCAATTGTTGAATTGGCTCATATGGAAATTGAAAATGATTATAAAACCGGCAATCTTGGTTTTATGGATTTACCGGATTATGATATTTCAAAAATAACTAAATTTGTGGATTCTGTTAAAGATAAATTCGATGATTTCGTTGTTTTGGGTATTGGAGGTTCTGCACTCGGTAATAAAGCTATTTATTCTGCTTTCAAACAAACCAAGAATCTGAAGAAAAGACTATTTGTGGTGGATAATGTTGATCCTGAACTTCTTCATCAAACTTTGAGTGAAATTAATTGGGACAGAACACTTTTTAATGTTATCACAAAATCAGGAACAACTGCTGAAACAACTTCCTTATTTATGATTATTCTTGAAATGCTGAAAGAAAAATTTCCTGAGGATTATACTCGAAGAATGGTTATTACCACTGATAAAGAGAAAGGATTTTTAAGGGAATTTGCTGATAAATATAAATTTCAATCTTTTGTTGTACCCGGAAATGTCGGTGGAAGATTTTCTGTATTAACAGATGTTGGTTTGCTTTCAACCGCTTTTGTCGGAATTGATATTGAGAAAATCCTAATCGGTGCAAAATCAATGCGAGATAAATGCCGAAGTTCATATTATGCCAATAATCCTGCTTATATGAACGGATTATTCCATTTCTTATTTATGAACGAAAATAAGAATATTTCGGTAATGATGCCTTATTCTAATTCTCTTTATGATATGGCTGATTGGTATCGTCAATTATGGGCGGAAAGTTTAGGGAAACAAAAGAATAGATATGGTGTTGACGTTTTTGTTGGGCAAACTCCGGTTAAAGCTCTCGGAACTACAGATCAACATTCGCAAGTTCAACTTTATACTGAAGGTCCAAATGACAAAGTATTTACTTTTATCACAGTTGAGGAAACAAGTCATAATTACATAATTCCAAATTTATTCCCGGAAAATAATAAGATAAATTATTTGAATAATAAATCTCTGCAAAATTTATTAAATACCGAAAGATTGGCGACTGAAGTTGCACTTTTCAAAGCAC
>JAMOQM010000026.1 GCA_027064005.1 Candidatus Cloacimonadota bacterium
TCTGCCCGAAAGGGAGTTCCTGGGAAATCAGCAAAGCGACGATAGGAATCGTCGCCTTCTATTTCATCAAAAGGCATTTTTTGACATTAACGTCTTTCCCATCTACATTCAATTTATAAAAATAAACACCGGAGCTGACATCTTGATTTTTGTCGTTCTTTCCGTTCCAAATAAGAGAATGTTTTCCTTTTGGATATTTTTCATTGGTAAGAGTTTTGACTTTCTGACCTTTGATATTGTAAATTGTCAAATCAACATCTCCTGATTTCGGTAAATCAAAAGAAATGGTGGTTCCTAAACCACGTTTGGAAATGGAATGGAACGGGTTGGGGTAATTTGAAAGAGTGTAATTATTTGTTTGCGGAACAACTTCATCGTCATTTGGTACATAATCACAATCGTATTTGTAAATATTGTATCTATGAATGCTATATAAAGATTCATGATCTTCCGAAAGAAAGGCATTAATTATGTTCGGATTAAAATCATAGTCAAACAATTCTTCATAATTATGATTTAGAAAAGAATAAAACTCTGCATGACCATCATTTTCACACAAATTTATTGTATCAAGTTTAAACAAATATTCATTATGAAGTTTAAAAGCACAGTCATAAGTATCATTAAAAAAATTAATTTGATCAGGTAAAGTAAAAGTTCCAAATTTTGACGAATAATCTGTTTCAGCTGTGATAATATCATCATTCTCAAGGAAATTTATTGAAAGTTTGGTAATTGGGATTCTGGAATATTCGTTAAAAGGAGGATTATTTTGTAGTAAGCATAAATATCGAGAATAATTTTCCTCCATTATTGTTGGAATGTACGGTAAATTGTAATGATTCATCCTTTGTGCCAAGTAAATTTTGTTTCCTTTAGTAAAATCTGCAACTTCATCTAAATTATATGCTTCATCTATTGTATAAACTTTTATTTGCCCGTTATTAAAGTATGTTAAAAATAAATATTGGTCAACACGAGAAATCTGAGAATGTCCCGCTTCAATTGATATTTGATTTTTTAAATCTATACTATTTTCATCAAAGGAAAAAATACTTAATTTAGAATTATAATCTATAATTATTAATGAATCAATACTTGTAATATAATATGAGCCAATACCTACTGATTTTTCATCAAAATGTGAACTATAATTATTACTATTGTTAAGCAAACAAATTGGCTCTGCATTTCCGCCTAAAGTATTTAAAGCATAAATACCGGAAAAAACTCGGAAAATCTCCCAATTATTGTAAAAGTTCATACTCATAATCTCGCCGGTTAAACCAATATGATTAACAATACTTATTTCAGGCATAAAACTAAGGTCTATTTGACATAGTTGATTAGTTGCATCTATTTCATACATAAAGCCATTGTTGCAAATATAAAATCCGGGTTTACTTTTGTAATATTGAAAATTCCCGTAATATTGTAAAAATTGCGGATTACTTAAATCTGAGATATTATAAACCCAAAAGTTATTATTTTTATCGTTAAAAATCAGATAATTATTATATACCTCTACGCCAAGAAAATGTTCATAAGCAGAATTTCCTTCAGGGACATTTGATATTTCTCCCAACACTATCGGATTTTCAATATCTGATATGTCAAGAATTTTAATAGCACCAACTCCAAATACATACAAAATATCTCCAGCAAATTTGTAATTTATTGTTTCTAAACTCGGAGAAAAGGTAATAACGGAAATCATCTGCGGATTCATAATATCCGAAATATCTCTAATTTCTATTTTTGTTGAATCAAGTTGAGTAGAATATAGAGCACTAAATAATAGTGAGTCTTTCACTTCACAAAACTCTCCGAACGCGTAAGTTGCAATTTCTTGCTGAGTTGTTAAATCATAAACATGATCAAAGGGATCCCAATTTAAATTGTAAATTAAGAAATTGTTGTAATTTTGGAGATTCAGTACTTGGTACCCACTACACAATTGAATTTCCTGACTCAATTCCATTTCATCACCGCCAATATTTATTATCTGAAGATAATTCGTTTTTAGAGAATCCGGAATTGTTTCATCTATAGATCTTTCTATAACATAAAGAGAGTCTCCTTTAATAAGTGGTTTACAGGAAGAATATCCGGTTTTTTGAATAAACTTTACAAAGTTTAGAGATCCATCCGCTTGGATTTGGAATTCATCAATAGAATTGTCACTAACAAAATATAATTTATCATCTTTCTGAATAATATTTGATTCATAATTAAGTAAATGCAATACGTTGGTCGGATTATCAATATTTTGAATAAATGCAAAAACCGATGTTAACCACCCAAACATTAATACTATAATAAATATTTTCTTTTCCATTTTTCCTCCTGATTGTTAAAATAGTTGCTACCTTGATAAAAGGTAGCAACATTCGGTGATCAATTACGAGACTTCCACCATTTTATATTCAATTCATTGTAAGGGTTAACTGTCGGATCAAAAGACACAATATGCTCTTCACCTTTAAAATAAACCCTTATTTCTATAACTTCTTGCTCATATTCACCAAAATTTAAGGCATAATAGCCATTTCCAACTGAAACATGGTTATAGACATGAAGTATTTGATTGCTATAAATTTTTATCTGAATCTCTCCATTAAATGATTCCCAAGAATTTAACTGATTGTTCCAAACAAGAATACGACCATAGATATTTGCCGGTCTTGAACCACTATTTTCTTTGAATTGCACTGTATCTGCAAACAATAAACTTCCTACCAACAAAACTGCCATTACAATTAGTACTATTATATTTCTTTTTTTCATTTTATTATCCTTTTTTGTATTTTATTTTTTTATTAAAATTCAATTCATTGATTTTGAAGTTAACAAAATATCTTCTATCCGTTGCCACAAATAGCGATAGAAGAGATTTGCCGAATGAATTTGTTTTTTCCGAGATAGAAAATATTTTCATAATTATTTATGAATTTAATAAAAAAGTTGTGGTATTTTAGAGTTTTGGCACAATAATTGCGGGGGGGGGAAACGTCAAATATTTACACAATGAGAAAACTTCAGAAAAATATCTTTTATGAAAACATGATTTCCAATATCTCATTGTTACTCCCTATAATTTTAATTATTGCAAATTTATGGTTGAGAAAATAATCGTCAATATTTTTTTTAAGATTTAATTATTTTCTAAAAAAGAATTGGATTCATTTTTTTGCTCCAAATTTTTTTTATCGCAAAAAACCTTTTGAGATTCCCAGTTCCCGAATAATCGGGAAGAATGACAAGAAAGAAAAACTGACCACAGACTTTCACGGACAGACACAAAAATAATGACAAAAAATTAAAGAAAAACTGACCACAGACTTTCACGGACAGACACAAAAATATAGAGACAAGATAATCTTATCTCTACAATATTAATTTCCCAAATCCCTTGTACCCTAAACCTTGCATTAACAGGACTTCCTCATCGGTAACTTCCGGGATTTTCTGCCCGAAAGGGAGTTCCTGGGAAATCAGCAAAGCGACGATAGGAATCGTCGCCTTCTATTTCATCAAAAGGCATTTTTTGACATTAACGTCTTTCCCATCTACATTCAATTTATAAAAATAAACGCCGGAGCTGACATCTTGATTTTTGTCGTTCTTTCCGTTCCAAATAAGAGAATGTTTTCCTTTTGGATATTTTTCATTGGTAAGAGTTTTGACTTTCTGACCTTTGATATTATAGATTGTCAAATCAACATTTCCTGATTTCGGCAAATCAAAAGAAATGGTGGTGCCGGAACCACGTTTGGAAATGGAATGGAACGGGT
>JAMOQM010000027.1 GCA_027064005.1 Candidatus Cloacimonadota bacterium
GATATAATTAATTTTAATCCTGAAAATTTTAGCGGTTCTATATTCTTATCAGATGATATTCCTATTCCGAATTGCATTTATTTAGATAATACGAATAATAATATTTTTAATGCTAATTTTGAACTACACTATAGAAACAATAATATAATTACAAATCAATATTTCCAAATTTCGAATAATAATTTTACTGACAAATTCAATAGTATTAAAGATAAAGTTGAAAAAGTTATTAATGATCAAAACAAGATCAATTATGTATTAATTAAACTTTTTTGGAAACAATCTCAAGGTGTATGGGATGAGATTTTGCATAAAGTAGAGGAAAGCATTAAAGATGAAAATATAGATCAATTCAAGTTAGTTGAACAATTAATTAATTTTAGTGAAATAATTAATGAATTTGATAATAGTAATATACAAAGCACCTCTGAAATAAACAGAGTCTTTTTTGATGTAATTCATAAAAAGAAAATTCTATCTGTTACAGAAATTCAACATCCATTAAATTTGTTAATAAAGTATAAAAAATATTTCATGAATAATACTAATTTGGTATTGCAATTATTAAAAAAAGTAGAAAGGTTGAAAACTTTAAAAGAATATGAAAAATTGTTTTCATTGTTTACAGGAATCAAATTGCAATCACAATGCTCTGAGTTTTTAGTTGAATTAATAAAATTACATATAAAAGAAAATTATAAATTTATTGATAATAAATTATTTGAAAATATTATTAATACAACTAATTATAAATATTTAAAAAACATTGAAAAAGAAATTGAAAATTTTTATAAATTAGTTATAAGTAAACTGCAACGCCCCAAATCATTTGAACAACTTACAGATATTTACAAAATTATAAATAAAAGTGAGTTTAAAGATATCATCAAAAATAGAACAGATTTATCAAAAAATGTTTTCCCACTTTACGAACGATCCTACTTTACAGAAAATTTTTATAATCAGTTAAGAAATCAAAATAATTTTGAAATTGCATTAAAGAAGATGAAACAAGCTGATCTGAATTTAGTGAAAATCTTCAACAAATTTAATGAAAATATAAAAGAAAGTATTATTGATTTAATTGATGAAAATTCAATTAAGATAACTTTGGTAAATTCTGATTCAATTAGCAAAATAGCAAAATTAGTGACTCAATGGATTAATAATTTCAATTCTATACAAGAATTGATTCCGTATAATTCAAAATTAATTAAAATCAATGATAATATAAATACTATTAAATCTATTTTGAGGAAATATACAAATGATATTCCTCAGAAATTTTCAAAAGTTTACTTATTAGATACAAATGTTTTTATTGATAAACCTGACATATTGGATTTGTTTAACCAAAAAAGAGATTACATTTTACTCTCAAAAAAGGTTATTGATGAACTTGATAAATTTAAGATTTCAAAACAAGAATCACAAAAAGCAATAAAATCAATAAATACCAACAAAAGTAACAACAATATTGTATTTGAAGAATCTGATGTTACGCTTTTACCCATCGCATATGATAAGAAAAATCCTGATAATCAGATTCTTTCTATTGCATTGAAATATAAACACTCCGATCCAATTATTATTACATCGGATATAAATTTCCAAAATAAAGCTTTTGGTGAGAAAATTAAAGTTATGTCTTTAAAACAATTTTTAGCAAAAAGAAAAAGGGGGTAATATGAGCCGAAATGCAAGTCTGATTTATGAATTAGAGAGAAAAAGAAGAAGAGAATTATATCTAAAAAGAATTGAAGAAAACACTAAATATTATCTTGCAAAATATTCAGAAATGTATAATGCATTCAGAAGAAGTGGTTACTATGATTTAATTCCTGATGAAATGAAACAGCTTAAAATTGATTTAAGTTTAATTAGAGAACAAGTAAATAATGATATTGAAAGAGCAAATCAGATTTCTAAAAATGTTGGGGATTATATTTATAGTCTTAAAAGTATAGCTCACGAAGTAGAAATACAAGAAAAAGAAATTTCTATTAAAAGACAAGCAAGGCAACAAATTGAAAATCGGCTAAAGACAACTGAGATTACCAAACAATTAGACAAACTACTTTCTTCTATTTCAGATCCTATTATTAGAGATTTTGCTTTTGATTTAAGCTGGGACATAAAAGAGAAATTAAAAAAATCACAGGATTCTGATTTTGAAAAAATACAGAATGAGTTTGAGACTATTTTAAATGAAGCTAAAAAGAAGGCGAAAGAATGGAAAAATAGCAAAAAAGTAATAAACAAGAAACATTCAGTAAAAGAAAAAATCAAAATACAAATCGAAAGAATTGAAAAATCAAAGAAAGAAAACAGTGAAGAAATAGAAAAAATTCTCAAAAACCTGAAACAAGCCAAGAAGAGTATTGATAATACAAATATAACGGATATAGAAGAAGTTGTTTTGGAAAATTCAAAAAAAGCAGAGGACGTAATTTTAGATGAAAGAATTAGACGAGAGACAGTAAAATCACTTTACAATATTCTTAATCAGCAAGGCTTTATTGTCTCAAAACCAAGAATTGATACAAAAGAGAATATAGTTATTTTATCTGCTAAAAAACCATCTGGAAATAAAGCAAATTGCAAAATCAAACTTGATGGTAAGTTTTCTTATGAATTCGATAATTATAAAGGTATGAGTTGTAATAAAGATATTGAGGATATGAAAAAACAATTAAATGAAATTTACGGTATAAAATTGAAGGATGAGCAAATAACTTGGGAAAATCCAAATAGAATTTACAAAGATGCAGAAAGTATGCTATCATCAAATACAAATGAAAACGGAAGGTGAATATGAAAACTTATAAACCAAAATGGATTGATAACCTTGAAAGAGAAATTCAAATAAGAAAAGCAATTATCTTAAATGGCAATATAAACGATCTTTATTATAATTCGCAGAAAGATTCCTATCATTCAATTATTAACATAATATCAAGTATTGGGAATAAATATTATGATAGAATTATTAATTGGGATCAATTCAGTGGTGTTTCTGATAAAGAGGGCATTAAAGAATTAGAAAGTAGTTTTCAAAAAGAAGAAGATTCAAGCTCTGCTAATAATGATGAATACGATATGGGAAATGATAGCTATAATGGCACACAATCATTAAAGAGATCTTATGATAAACCAGAAGATTTTTTCCCTTTAATTTATCACACTTTTGTTGAGGAAAGTGACAAAAATAAACTCTTCATTATTGATTTCTCTCAATATATTTTTAATAATTCAAACACATTACCTCAAGATGAAAGAAAATGGCTTAATATTTTAGATAAAATTCTTCGATATTCGGATACAGATATTACAAATATTGATAAAAAATCAAATTCAATTATTTTCTTATTCAATGGTCAAAACAGTTTACCATATTCTTTAATCAATAACAATCCGTTAATTACTTCAATTTCAATTCCATTCCCTGAAAGAAAAGATAGAGCATTCTTCGTAAAAAAGTACCTAAACTATTTTAAATTTGATAAAGAGCTAAACCAAAATAATGAGAACGATAATATTGTTATTGATGATTTTATTGATTCATTAGATGGATTTTGCATTAGAGAGATCAAACAATTAGTTAAACTATCAAAAAAATATAAAGATAAAGACCAAAACTCTCTTAATCCTAAAAAACTTATAAATTTATTTAAATACGGAATAACCAGCAGTCCTTGGGAGGATTTATCAAAAGAAAAATTAAAGACAATTCAAGAAACTTTAAAGAAAAGAGTAAAAGGACAAGATGAAGCAATTGAAAAGGTAAAAGATGTTATTGTTCGTGCTTTTACTGGACTATCTGGTATTCATCATTCAGCAAAAAAAAGTAAACCAAAAGGAATCTTATTTTTTGTGGGTCCAACAGGTGTTGGCAAAACTGAATTAGCAAAAAGTTTAGCTGAATTTCTTTTTGGAGATGAAGAAGCTTGTCTGCGTTTTGATATGTCTGAATACAATCATGAGCATAGTGACCAAAGACTTGTTGGTGCACCTCCTGGTTATGTTGGTTATGAGAGAGGTGGTCAACTAACCAATGCTGTTAAGGAAAAGCCTTTTTCAATTATTTTGTTTGATGAGATTGAGAAAGCTCACGGCAAAATTTTGGATAAATTTCTCCAGATATTTGAAGATGGCAGGCTAACAGATGGTAAAGGCGAGACAGTATCATTTTCTGAAAGCATAATAATTTTCACATCAAATATTGGAACAACTTCAGAAGCATCAGTAAATCAGCAAATTAAAAAGAAAATTGATATGAATTATGATGAACTAAAAAATTATTTTATCGAAAAAGTAAATACTCATTTTTCTGCACCTGATTCTGAAGGTGGATTAGGTAGACCTGAACTTTTAAATAGGATTGGCGACAACATTGTAGTTTTTAATTATATAAAAAATGAAGATATCATGTTTGAAATTACAAAAGCAAAGTTAAAACCTTTATATGAGTTTATTAAAGAAAAATATAAAATGGAAATTTCTTTTGATGATGAAGAGAAATCTTTAAGAGCACTTATTAAAAAAGTAAATAAAGAACATGGAGGTAGAGGTATCCTTAATGTTATTGAACCTAAAATAATTGATCCTTTAGCAGATTTTATTTTTGAGAACAGCGAAATTTTTTATCCAGGTAGAAAAATAATCATCTCACAAATTGCTAACAAAACTTTATTTGAATTTGAGTTAAAATAATTTATGTTAAAACTAAATATAGCAAATATTATTAATTGCACAGAAGTTGAAGGTCCTGGTAAAAGATTTGCCATTTGGGTTCAAGGATGTTTGAAAAGATGCAAAGGATGTTGCAATCCTGAAATGTTAGATTTAAAATCAAATCAAATTATCAGCATTCATAATGTTATTAAGGAAATTCAAAAAGCTGTAATAAATTATGAGATTGAAGGTATTACATTTATCGGAGGTGAGCCATTTTTACAAGCAAAAGGTTTATCCGAAATTGCTAAATATTGCAGAAAAAATAATTTATCAGTAATGATTTTTTCAGGTTATACCTTAAAAGAAATTCAAAATGGTGAATTTGAAGAGTCTCAGAAATTACTTGATAATTGTGATATTCTTGTTGATGGGGAATTTGAAATAAATAACCTTGATTATGAAAGAAATTGGATTGGCTCCAAAAATCAAAAAATTCACTATTTATCAGATTTTTATTCAAAAGGTATAGAGTATTCAAAAGAATTCAAAGAAGGTTTAGAGTTTAGAATAATGAAAAATAATATTCAGTTTAATGGAGACCCTATTGGCTGTGAGTTGTGATGAAAAATGCCTTATAACACACGTGCCCACAATAAGCAAGTAGTGAAGCAAGAAGATTCGTGGCACACTCCACTCATTATTGGTATAAAAAAGATATTAATAGCTACGGCTAAATAATCAAAAGGAGGAAAATATGGAATATTCAACACCTGAAGTAATTGCAGTAAGTCTTGATGATCAAGAAACAGTCGCTACTGCTTCGATGTCTTGTGAAGATCCTGATGAAGATTGTAGTACATGGCGATGGAGTTAAAAAAAATGGGAGAAGAAAAATCTTCTCCCGTTTTAAATTATTCAAACATACTTGGAGAAATAAAAATGATGTTTAAATTAAGAAATGATTCTTTCATTCGGATTTTTGATAATTTTGGATATATTGTAAATCAACAAAAAAAGAATGATAGAATTTATGATAAAATTGGAAGTATCTTCTTACAACAAATCTTGAGAGAACCACAAGAAATAATTACCGTTACAAAAAAAATTGTAGATAAATTTAACGATGTTCCATTTAAGAAAGTTTATGCTGATTTTAAAAATTTTCTATCGGAGTTAGAGAGGAATTATTTTATATTGACTGCTAATTCTTTGAATGAACTTAACAAAAAAGAAGCCAACCATGAAGAAAATATTGATAACTTCTCGAATAAGTCATTGATTGGATCCAAAAGTCCTAAACTTGAAAGCACTAAAACTTTCTTAAATAAGTATTTTTTTACAAATCCTACAGTTTTTGCTCTTCAAATAGAATTAACAACATTTTGTAATGAACATTGTTTGCATTGTTATATTCCGCAAAAATATAGAAATACATTACTCACTTATAAGAGTATTTGTGGTATCCTAGATCAAGCAAGAGATATGCAAACTCTTGCTGTATCCTTTTCAGGTGGCGAACCAATGTCTCATCCTGATTTTATTAAGATATTAGAGTATGCGAGAGAAAAAGATTTTTCTATTACTATCTTAAGCAATTTGACATTATTAAATACAGAAATTTTAGAAACGTTGAAAAGAATTAATGTTAACCAAATACAAGTCTCATTATATTCAATGACACCAAAAATCCATGATTCTATTACAAAGATTGCGGGCTCTTTTAGTAAAACCTATAATGCTATTAAATCATTAATCAAAAATAATATTCCTCTTCGAATTAGCTGTCCATTAACAAAACTCAACTACATATCTTACAAAGAAGTATTACAATTTGGGCAAAAAAACAATATTAAAGTTGATACAGATTTTACTATTATGGCAAGATCCGATTATAGTACAGACAACCTTCAATTCAGATTGACTTCAGAAGAAATTCAGACAGTATTACATGATATTTTTATTTATAACAGCAAATACACACAATCTTTACTGAAATACAAACCTTATTCTGTTGAAGAAAAGCAACAAGATAACGAACGGCCACTTTGTGGTGTTGGATTTAATAAAATTGCTATATCTAGTTCAGGAAATGTCATTCCTTGTGCAGGATGGCACAACCTTAAACTAGGGCATATTGGTGATGATAAACTTTTAGATATTTGGACTAATTCTTTTCATTTAAATAATATTAGAAAGTTAAAACAAAAAGACTTTTCAGAATGCGTTAATTGTGAAGCAAAGAAATACTGTTCTATATGTCTATTAAGAAATTTTAATGAATATAATGGAGATATGTTAAAGTTTAATAAAATTCAGTGTGAGGTAGCATTTCAGACAATGAATACTGCAAAAGAATTATTTTTTGATAAAAATATTCATTTTGAAGAGCGACTGGACATGTAACTTTTCTAATAGAATAGTTTTCTGAAAAATCATTGTTATTAACCGGTAACACAGCTATCCGTGCCTATCGGCGTGGTAGCTGCCACCCATTACACCCGATTAATTTTTTTATATTATGGAATTAAATGAAAGGAGGAATTAAATGAAAAGAATTTACTTAAATACAATTATGGGGATACAATTTTTATTATTATGTTCGCAACTATTTTCTATCACATTTGCCGAGCGACAAATTGTTGACTTTCCTAATATTACAAATCCCAATTTCACTATTTCGTGTGATTTGGATAATAATGGATTTTCTGATGCAATTTCAGCTTCTCTTGATAATAAGCTTGTTTGGTTTCCTAGAACGAATAGCCAAATTGATGATAGTATTGAGGAAGAAATTGTAATTGCTGAACTTCCTGCGAATATGGGTGAAGTTACAGAAATTAAATGTGCTGATTTTGATGATGATGATGATTTGGATCTTTTAGTTGCTTCGGAATCTAAGTTATATTTAGTTGAAAATATAGATAGTTGCGATAGTTTTGTTTTGCATTTGATACAATCATTTGAGACAGAAGTAAAGCAAAATTTTGATATTGGAGACTACAATTCCGATGGCTTAACAGATTTTATTTTAGCACGAGGAGAAGAAGAATCTACAATTAATATTTTTTTGAATACAAATAATTTAACTTTTTCACAAACACAAATTGCAGGAAATGGTATTCCGCTTGTAATATCTTATGATAAAGATAATGATGGAGATTTGGATTTGTTTGCAAATTGCAATGGATTCAATTATTTGGAAAATGTTGGTGGAGATTCGTTATTTGTAATCACTGACACTCTTTCTACTGAAATGAAAAATGCTCAAATTATTGATTTTGACAATGATGGCAATATTGATATTGCCGGAATAATTAATGATGAAGAATTACATTTTGGCTGGATTGAAAACAATGATGATTCTTTCTCGGAATTTGAGATTTTATTTATTCCTGAACCATTTACTCAAATGAAAATTGTCAATTCAGATTCAGATGATGATTACGAGATTTTCTTTATCAAAAATGTCGATTTATTTTATTATGACTACATTTCTGAAAATAATTATGAATTTGTTGATATTGGCATTTATACATCCACATTTGTTAATGACAGCTATGTTTCTTTTTTTGATTTTGCTGATTTTGATAATGATAACGATATTGACATTTTAATTTCATTTTCCGGAGGGGAATTTAATTTTGATCATAGATTTTTGGGTATTTGTGAAAATGTGAACGGTTTGTTTGGGAATGAGCATATTTTTAACCCTAGCTTTACACAATCACCAATAGTTACATCTTTTGATATAGATTGTGATTCTGATTTGGATTTACTCATGGTAAATGGACAAAATATTTATTGGTCTAGAAAAAACGGTGCTGAATTTGACAAAGTCAAGATTTTGTATCATGCAGAAGATATTGTGAGATGGATTACGATAAGGGATATAAATTTTGACGGAAAATCTGATATTATTCTTATGTTTGAAGATTATCCTTCAGATGGAGATTATAAAGTTTTGCTTAATAATTCTGATGGAGAAACAGATTTTTCTCTTCAACCTTTGAATAATATAGGAATTGAGTATTCCAAAAGTTACGATTTCATTGATTTGGATCAGGATAATGACCTTGATTTTATCTGCATCAAAGGTGAAAACAACCGGCTTTATTGGAGTGAAAATCTTGGAAATTATACTTTTGGGAATTCAGAACTTTTATTACCGAATCAAGAACATATTGTTCGCTTTAAATTCACCGATATAGATAATGATGGAGATTTAGATTTATTAGCCGGAACCGAATTTAATTATAGTAACCGTTTTATATTTATTGCTACAAATAATAATTTAAATTTTACTATAACAACCAATTTTCCTGAATTACCAGCCAGACCAAAAGCATTCTACTATGAGGATTTGGATAATGATGGAAATTATGAACTAATCGTTCATGTAGATGGATATAGTGAAATGCTTTATATCTATAAGAACATTTCTGATAATTTTCAAGATTATGAACTTTACATTTTGAATACGAACACAAACTGGGCTCATGGAATTAGGATGATAAGATTTGCAGATTTGGATAATGATGGAGATAAAGATCTAATTGCAGGAAGAAGTTACTATGAAGAACAATATTCCGAATTAGCAATTTTGGTTTGGACAAATAATCAATCCGAATCATACTTTGATGAAAGCCATTTAGCTTATCCGCTTTATCATGAAAGAGCTATAGGTCTAAGGTATATAAATATTGCCGATTATAATAGCGATGGTAAACAAGATATTTTTTGCTATATTTATCGCCAATGGGATGAATTTTCTCAAAGTGAGTGGGATTATTATCTAAATACATCAACTTCTTTCCAAAACTTCCCAAGTTCGTTTGAATTGATGTTTCCACAAAATTATGCTGAAAATTTACCTACAAGACCCGAATTTATTTGGACAGCTTCAACAGATAACGATCCTAACGACTTTGTCGAATATCAAATTGAAATTGCAACTGATAGCTTATTCAATGAAATTGTATTTTCCGAAAGTGAAATCAGTGATACACTTTTTATCATGCCAAATAATTTGAGTACCAATACTCAGTATTTTTGGAGAGTAATCGCAGAAGATACTACAGGAAATCAAGCTATATCGGATTTTTTCACATTTTCAACAGGAAATGTTACTTCAAATTCTGAAGAAATAATTCTGACAAAAACAGAATTAAAAGGTAATTATCCAAATCCATTCAACCCAACTACAACAATAAAATTTTCAGTTAAAAAGAATGAGGTTGGAAAATTATCTATTTACAATGTAAAAGGGCAAATTGTAAAAACATTCGCTGAATTTTCCGAAGGTGACCATTCGGTTATTTGGAATGGGAAGAATAATCATGGAGAAGAAGTTAGCTCCGGAATTTTCTTCTATAAACTTCAAACCAAATTTTATCAGAAAATAAAGAAAATGATTCTGTTGAAATGATTGGGGTAACAAAGCAATCCAAGCCCAATGAGCCAACAGGTTCTCAACTGTCCGATTCAGATGTTGATGATATGGAAATTTTTTTTGATAATATGATTTAACTTTTGATTTACCCTCTGCTGCTGCATCTGTTATAAAAAATCGAGCAACAAATGAAGGAAAGAATGAATACTAAAAGGTGGTAGAATTTTAGATGATTACGAATAAATGATGTTGTAATAATACCCCAAATTTCTTTTATTTGACATAAATTAAGTTTTCAAAGTTATGTTAAGAAGTTTTAAAATAATTATGAAAGGATTGAATAATGAAAAGTAAAAAGATAAATGTGCAAGATATTGAAATAAATATAACTTCAATAAATGATGAAGATTACATTTCACTAACAGATATGTTAAAAGCTAAAGATGGTGATTTTTTTATTTCTGATTGGCTTAGAAATAGAAATACTGTTGAATTTCTTGGCATTTGGGAACGTATCTATAATCCAAATTTTAATTATGGCGAATATGCCACAATTAGAAATCAGGCAGGCTTGAATAGTTACAAAATCAGTGTAAAAGAATGGACTGCTAAAACGAATGCAATTGGTCTAAAAGCAAAAGCCGGGCGATATGGCGGAACTTACGCTCATAAAGATATAGCATTTGAATTTGGTATGTGGATCAGTCCGGAGTTCAAGATATATTTAATCAAAGAATTTCAACGTTTAAAAGAACAAGAACAAAAACAACTCGGTTGGGATATTAAACGTAATCTAACTAAGATCAATTACAGAATTCATACAGATGCAATAAAAGAAAATCTAATTCCAAAAGAATTAACGGTAAAGCAAATGAGTATTATTTATGCAACAGAAGCTGATATTTTAAATATGGCTCTTTTCGGTAAAACAGCAAAACAATGGCGGGATGAGAATCCAAATAAAAAGGGAAATATCAGAGATTATGCCAATATTTCTCAATTAATATGCCTTTCTAATCTTGAAAATTTGAATGCACATTTTATCTACGAATCAATTGATCAAAGTGAAAGACTTAAGAAATTAAATTTAATAGCAATTTATCAAATGAAACTTTTGGTATTAGATAAAAACGTTGAAAAGCTTGAGATACAATCGAAAACTAAAAAGTAATTATTGATTTAATGTTGTGAATAAGTCTGTAACACATTTACTCGCCAAGCAAGAAGAAACGCAAGATGAACGTGGCAGTGTCCGCCATTGCACCTATTTAAAGCAAACTTGTCATCCCCCCGATATTTTTCAAACAACACAAGCAAATTGTGTAGTAGAACAATCTGCCAGATTGTTAAATAAATCCGCAAATTACCAAGTAGCACAATCTGCCAGATTGTTTATTAATCCTCAACCTGTTAAAATATTCTTTGATAGTAGAGACGCCCAATTTGGGCGTCTCTACTATTTCGATTTTTTTTGGGAGAATGGAAGTTTGAAACAAAAATCTTGACCTAGAATTCGGAGAAAAATGAATGAAGAAAAATATTCGGAATTGAGGGATTATGGAAAAATATGAAGAATTATATAATAAAGTGAGTAAAATTGTAAATCCGGTTTATCTTGTTGGCGGATCTGTTCGGGATATTTTATTAGGAAGAGAACCAAAAGATTATGATTTTACAACGCCTATTTTTCCTGATGAAATCGAAAAATTGGTGCGAGCTGCCGGGAAAAGAGCTTATCTTATTGGTAAAAAATTTGGGACGATTGGTTGCAAGATAGATGGTGAATTTGTTGAAATAACAACTTTCAGACAGGAACAATATTCTAAAAATAATCGAAAACCGCAAGTTGATTTTGTTCAAAATATAGAAAATGATTTAAAACGTCGAGATTTTACAATTAATGCTATGGCTTGGAAAAATGGTGATTTAATTGACTTGTTTGACGGGCAAAAAGATTTGAAAAATAAGATGATTCGAAGTGTCGGAAATCCTCAAGAAAGAATTAAAGAAGATCCACTCAGAATGTTAAGATGTGCCAGATTTATGTCTCAATTGAATTTTGAAGTCGAACCTAATTTGGAAGAAAAAATAAAGGAAAATTCTTTTAGGATTTTGTTTATCAGTCGTGAACGTTGGATGATGGAGTTGGATAAAATTTTGCTTTCTGAAAATCCCGAAATCGGGCTAAATTTTATGATGAAAAATAGGCTGTTTAACTATATCATCCCGGAATTATCGTTACAATACAAATATGATCAAAACAGCCCTTACCATGATTTTGATTTGTGGATTCATACGCTAAAAACCGTTATGGCAACTCCAAAAGATATTATTTTAAGATGGGCTGCCCTGTTGCATGATATTGGAAAGCCATTTGTAAGAACAGATAAAACCGACCGAAGCAATTATATTCATCACGCTTTGTTGGGAGCGGAAATTGCCGATAAAATCGCTTATCAACTAAAATGGTCAAAAGATAGAAAAAAAGCTGTTCTTGAAATTGTGAAAAATCATTTGGATAAAGATTCGCCATTGAAAAAATATGATGATGTCTCAAAAAAGAATAAATTTCAAGTTCAAACAGGTGAATCTCAAAATAAACTATAAAATCTATCTTTGAATTAATAATGACGGTTTCGCAAGAAGTTATAAATCCTTGCAATCTGTTATCTTAACCAAATGTGCCGGAAAAAGATATTTTATTCCAATAGATTCTAAGAAATAATTTTTATAAATGCTAATCTGCAAATTTTTTACCTTTAACATTCTATCCAACTTTCCGTAAAGATTCCGTTTTACTGTTTTTCAATAGAAAAATTATAGGGAATGTAATTATTTTATTGACAATATAAATCTCGATTATTTGTTGTCATAAAAAATACAACAAGTGAGATGAAATGGAAAAGTTTATTGGAAAGTTAGAGAAAATTGGTTTTTCAAAGAACGAATCGATAGTTTATTGTAACCTGCTGAGAAATCAGTGTTTTACGGCTACTGAGATTGCTAAAATATCAAATATTGGTAGATCGAGAGTTTATGAGATATTAGCTTCTTTGGTTAGTAAAGGAGTTGTTTTTGAAAGACAAGGAAAAGTTAGAAAATACGAAGCAATTAATCCTGAAAATGCTTTTACTTCTATTATCGATTCAGAAAAAAAACGCATTGAGATGATGTCAAAACTTAAAGATGAATTAATCCCGTATTTTCAAAATAAAAAGGAAGATCCTTCGCCATTGGATTTTATCGAAGTTTATAGTACCGGGAAAACCATCTTTAATCGTTATGAAGAGCTTGAATACGCTTCACAAGAATTTGTCTATTCATTTTGTAAAGCACCTTATGTAATGGATACTGACTCTGTTTATATAAATGATGCCCAAATGGAATCTATGAGCCGAGGTGTAAAATATAAATCAATTTATGAGCCCGGTGAAAGAGATTTTAGAACTTTTATTAAACAAATGGAATATGATATTGAAATGGGTGAGGAAATTAGGATTATGGAAACTTTGCCGATTAAAATGCATATTTATGACGAGAAAGCAGTGATGTTTTCCATGATAAATAAAATCAATCCGGAAATGAATCTTACCTATATGGTTGTTCAACATTCCGATTTGGCAAGAACACTTTTGGGAACTTTCGAATATTATTGGGAGAAAGCAATGAAATTTGAAGATTACTTAAAAAAAATAAAAAAAAAGAATAAATCGGTTTCTTAAAATTGGACTGGTTATTGCATAAAGAAATAAAAAGTTGGAGGAATAATTGAGAAAAATTTCACTATTACTAATAATGCTTATCAGTATGTCATTATTTGCCGGAGAACAAAAGAAAGCTGAAGTAAAAGTTACAGCTCAAATTGTCGGAAATAAAATTGTCGCAAGCTACCAAATTCCTGAGGGAATGCACATTACGCTTCAAAAAGATTATTTATACGTTGATGCTGATAGTGTTGACTGGTTAAAACTGGAACCTACAATTTATCCAAAAGGCGTTAAAGATGCTGATGGTGATATAGTTTATCATGGTCAAATGAAATTGACCAGACAGTTTACATTCCTAAAAAAATATACAGATTCCAGACCATTAAAAATATTTGCCGGTTTCCAAGCTTGTCTTGATTCCGGAACTTGTATGTTTCCTGATGAAAAAGAATTTACTTTGAATATCAAATATGATAAAAAATATGATATCAATAATGTCCCTGCGGAAAATGAGAAACCACTTCCAGCCAAAAAAGCTCCAATTAGTGCTGTTCTAAAATATTTATTAATGGCATTTCTCGGTGGTATAATTCTTAATGTGATGCCATGCGTTTTACCAGTGTTATCAATTAAAGCAATGAGCTTGGTTAAACAAAGTCATCAAGATAAAAAAGAAATTCTGAAAGGTTCTTTGATGTACACTGCCGGAATTATAGTTTCATTTATTGTAATGGCATCAGTTGTTATTTTCCTAAAAATTTCCGGTGAAATGGTGGGATGGGGATTCCAATTCCAATCACCCGGATTTGTAATGGCTCTATTAATTATGATTTTTGTGTTTGCTCTTTCAATGTTTGACGTCTTAATTTTTAATGCTCCCGGAATGAATAAAGCGACTCAAGCTTCGCAAAAACAGGGACATTGGGGTTCTTTTTTAAGTGGGATTTTTGCGGTATTATTAGCCACTCCTTGTACTGCGCCGATGTTGGGAGCTGCTTTAGGTTTTGCATTTACCCAACCACCTTTGATGATTTTAGCGATTTTTATTTTGATAGGTTTAGGTTTGGCATTGCCATTTTTATTAATTGGTTTCTGGCCGGCTGCAATAAAAATTATTCCTCGTCCGGGCGAATGGATGAATGTTTTCAAAGAAGTAATGGGATTTTTATTATTTGCTACCGCTTTATTCCTTTTAAGAACCTTATATTTCTTAGTTGGTGGAGATGGGACTTTTAATATTTTATGGTTTTTGCTTATTTTATCTTTTTCTGCTTGGATGTTCGGACGTTGGACTCGCCCGCATATCCCTCATAAAAAACAATGGGTAATGGCAATTTTGGCTGTTTTAATTTCAGTATTTGCCGGGATGTTCTTATTGAGATTTAACGATTCTTCTTCAAATAAAACCGAAATGGTTTCTTCAACGAAAGGCAATTGGGGAGTTTTTTCTCCTGAAAAAGTTCAGGAATTAAGAGATGCCGGGAAACCTGTGTTTATTGATTTTGGTGCCGAATGGTGTATGACTTGTAAAACAAACGAAAAAGTTGTGCTTTATACTGATGAAATTCAAAAAGCTTTTAGAGATCATAATGTTGTCTTGTTGAGAGGAGATAATACAAAACGTGATCCGATTATAAACGAGTGGTTACGTAAATTCAAAAGAGCCGGAGTTCCTTTATATATAATGTATATTCCCGGTAAAGACGAACCGGAAGTTCTACCTGAGTTGATTACCAAAGATATGGTTCTTAATATGCTCAAGAAATTGGATAAATAGAGGATTTTATGAAAAGACTTTTAGCTTTATTTGCGGTTACAATAGTATTATTTCTTACTTCTTGTGATCGGTTTGAACATACTTTCGAGGTAAAGAATTCTCAAGATTTGGAAGAATTTAAGACAAATTTTAAAGATAATTTGGCAAATGCTTATAACGGTTCTTTGGAACAATTAAAAGCTATGTTCCGCGATGATTATCAAAATGATGAGTTAGATAAAGACGGGATGATCTCATTTCTTACTGAAAGTTCTATTGATTGTCTTATTCGCTTGGAAGCGGATTCAATAAATTTTGTTTCCGACGTAGAATTTACTTATATCTTAAAGAAGATAACGATTGATACTCAGGTAGTTATCGAAGACACATTACTTACAGATTACATTATAAATGAAAACGGCAACTTTAAATTTTATGGAAATCAATATGGAAATCAAAAAGTTATGGTTGAATTATTTACTGCAACTTGGTGTCCAAATTGTCCTTATTCTGAAGATGCTCTTCATGAACTGCAATTAAAATATTCCTCAAAGTTGATTTATATGGAATATCATGCTTATGATGAATTAATGCCGTCACCTGTTTTGGATGCATATAATTTTTATAATGCTACAGCCTATCCTTCGGCATTTTTCCAAGGTGAAGATAGTATTGAAGATGGCCATCCGGGAATTTCCGAAGAAATGGATACCATAATTTCTCCTTATTATAATACTTCTGAAAACGTCAGTATTTTGATTAAAAAATTTACGCAGAATGACGAAAATTTAAGTGCTGAAGTAAAATATGATTCTGATTTGGATACAAATAATCTTTATTTAAAATTTGTTGTTATTGATAAATTAAATTCAGATTATCATAATATGTCAGGAGAAGATTTGCATAATGTTGCGATATCCGGCGGGAAAATTGCTTTGGCTCAAAACTCCGGTACTGTTAATTTGGATTTGGGAAATAAATCCGATATTCCCGATGATGCTTCTTTGATAGTTTGGATTCAAAAAATGGGATCGTCTTATGATTCCAATAGTAAAGTTTATAATGTTATGGAAAAAATGGTTTTAAGGAGATAGAAAATGAATTTTAGAAAGATTATACTTGTAGCAGGGTTATTTATATTATTGATAAATTTGAGTGCGATTGACAAAGCTCCGGAATTCAAATTAAAAAATATGAAAGGGGAATGGGTTAATCTCTCACAAAAAATTGATAAACATTTTGTCATTCTTGATTTTTGGGCAAGCTTTTGTGCTCCTTGCAAAAAAGAACTTCCCGGTTTGAATAAAATTGATAAAAAACATAATGATATCAATGTACTTGCTGTTTGTACCGATAGACCGAGAACTCAAAATAAGGCAAAAGCTTTTATCAAATCAAACAGATTTTCTTTTGAGACATTGTTTGATTCCAGAGGGAAAGTTCGCAAATTATTTAACGTTGTTGATATTCCTCATACTGTAGTTATTGCTCCAAATGGCGAAATTGTTACAGTTCATACAGGTTATAAACGTGGCGATGAAAAACATCTTCTTCTCGAAATAGAGAAATGGAAAAAAGCACACAAATAGAGAGGAATTTGATGAAAAAATATATTTTTAACGCGTTGTTTTTACTCTTATTGACTAACGTATTTTCACTTTATGCGGAATCAGTAAATGTTAGCGGGTTAAATGAAACGCAATTTATCGATAGAGATTTGGGAGACAAATATAAATCGTATTTTTATGATAAATTATCTCTTCAATTGCAATATTCAAAATTATCAGCCGGATTAAAATACGATTATTTCCATCCTAAATTTGATAGATTTTTAGATGTTGATCAAGCCGGAAATGAAGAAAACGATAATTATTTTGATGACTATTTTCTTCAATATGAATCTGACAATCTTTTTGTGAAAGGTGGTTATTACGAAGCTTCAATTGGTTCCGGAATGATTCTTCATAATTATTATGATAAGGATTTTGACAATGACACGCGTCTTCAAGGCGGTTATTTTCAATTTACAAATGATAATATAACTTTTCAAACTTTCGGCGGAATTATGGATAATGACTTTGACGAAGATAAAAATGATTTTCTCGGTGCGGTTGATTTTGAATACAACTTGTTCGGCGATTTAAGATTAGCTTCCGCTTTTGTTTTGGATAAGATCAATCAAGAAAAAGATGTTACAGATAATAAAACAGATAAATATTTTTTTAGAAAAATTTACTCCGGACGAGTTTCATGGAGTTCTGAAAAATTTGAATTCAAATCTGAATACGCTAAATCTCAAATAAGTGATCAAATAAATTCTAAATTTAAAGACGGTCATGCTTTATACGCAACCGGAACTTTTTATATTGGGAAATTTACGTTTTTAACTTCTTATAAAAATTATTGGAATTTTAATTATAAGCTTTCCGATTTACCTACTGTTAACCATTCCGGTGAACCGATTAATGATAGTTGGGAAAGTGGTAAAGACGAACAAGGTTTGATGGGAGAACTGCACTTTGTCCCTGATGATTCACATTCGTTTTTGGTAAATTATGCCGAAGGTTGGTCAAAAAATTATAAAATCAGACAAGAAGATTTATATGCCGAATATTCGCATGATTTTGAATCTTCAACTTTGAAATTAATTTATGCCGATCTGGAAGAATTGAGTGATGTCTCGACAAATTGGATAAAAGAAACTACTCCGGAAATTGATTATGATTTTCAAATCGGAAATTTTCCGATCTTAATTGAATCATTTTATGAGATTGTTAAACACGATAATCTTAGCGGAGAAGTTACTCATTATGAGCCGAAAATTCAAACTGATATCGGATATAATAATTATTCCTTTTCTCTTACAGTGGAAAACCAATATGGTGATAAAACCGATAAAGATGATGGGAAATATTGGATTGGTGGAGAATTTACTGTTTCTATCGATGCTATTCATTCCGATGTCCGATTATTTGCCGGAAAAGAAAAAGGCGGAAAAGTTTGCAGAAATGGTGTTTGCCGATACCAATCAGAATTTCAAGGTGTTAAGTTAGAAATAAATACAACATTCTAAAAAAAGGAGAGAGTTATGAAAAAATATCTATTAATTACGGTCTTAATCGTTTTTGCAACTGTTTTATTTGCAGATTTGCAAGTTGATTTACCGTTTGGTCACAACCAAACCGGACAGGCTTGGGATGGTACAGATTATAATTATCAAGGTGAAGCTTTTCATGTAACCAATTTAGGTGCAACAGATACATTCACAGTTCAAATTGTAAGTACAAATATTCCTGAAAATTGGAATCTTGTTTGGTGTCATGCAATGGGAGACAATCAAGGATGTCATTCTTCTCACATGCCGGCATGGAGTTTTGAATTCCCTCAAAATGCAACAATTGATTTTGATATTCAAGTATTAGGTATTGATCAAGCTGCCGGATTTGATTATTATTTCGAGATTAATGCTCCATCTTTAACTGAACCTGAAATCATTAATTTTCATTTTCAAACAGCTGATGCAACCCCAAATGCTGATGATGTAAATATTAATCAAAGTATTAGTCTTAAAAACTATCCAAATCCGTTTAATCCTGAAACAACTATCAGTTATACAATTTCTAAAGATTTGAATCTTATCCCAAGTCTAAGTATTTATAATCTTCTTGGTCAGAAAATTAAAACTTTTAGTAATTTAAAAGTAAATAATGGTAAAGGAAATGTAGTTTGGAATGGCGTTGACTCAAATAATAAAAAAGTTAGCAGTGGAATATATTTCTACAAAATGAATGTGAAAAATTCACCAATCAAAAAAATGATCTTAATGAAATAGGAGGAAAAATGAGAAAGATTTTTATTTTTGTAAGTATGCTTATTATGCTTACGGCAATGTTAAGTGCAACACAAATTAAAGTAGTTGCGGAACTTTTTACGCAATCTTGGTGAAGTTACTGTCCACAAGCTCGGGCTGGGCTTTTACAAATGGCAAATACTTATCCTGATGATTTTATTCCAATGTTCTGGGAAGGCGATACGGATAACGCAAGTCCCGGATATTCTCCTCGTGGTGGAATGTACGGAGTAAGCGGTATTCCTCATGTACAATTCCAAGGATCAACACCGGATATAGGTGGTGGAAATACTTTCCCACGTTATCAAAGCAAATATAATCAAATTATCGGAACGGATGCTCCTATTGCTATCACAAATATGGCAATGAACTTGAATGCTCAAGGTCAACTTGTTGTCAGCGGTGATGTTGAAGTTACCGGTGCTTTATCCGGTACAAACAATAAAGTTGTTTTTTTATTAACTCGTCATATAACAACCGAATATTTCTGTACGGTTGCAGCTTATCAATATGATGATTTTAATTTAGTTAATGTTGGTGATACAGGAACTTTTTCACACGCTTTGGATATCAATTCCGATTGGAGTTTAAGTTCTTTAAAAGCGGTTATGTTGGTTCAAAGCTATGGTGGAAATCATAAAATTTATCAAGCCGAAAAAACAGGTTTTAGCGGAACGGTTGCTTTATTTTCATCAAATATTTCAAGTGGTCCTGCTAATTTAGATGTACAATTTAACAGTATGGCTTTACCGGAAGGAAATATTGCTTCTTATGAATGGGATTTGGATGGTGATGGTAATTGGGATAGCACGGAAGAAAATCCTTCTTTCACTTATACTGAAGCCGGTGATTATGATATAACGCTTCATATCGTATCTAATTCAGGCGAAGAAGATACAAGAAATGTTCCCGGTTACATTCACGTTGCAGAATCTTCAAACGTTTCCGGAAATGTAAACGGTACTTGGGTTAATACAAACAATCCATACGTAATTACAGGTGATTTAACAGTTGCTCCCGGATTCCATTTAAATATCGAACCCGGTGTTGAAATCTTAGTTGCTGATGGAGCGAAATTGGAGATTAACGGATTAATTAACGCCGGTACTTTAGGTGAAGATCCGGTTGTTTTTCATAGTGAAACAGGTTGGGAAGGTTTGAGAATTAAAGATAGTTCTGAAAATAATCACCTTTATAATTGTGTTATTAAAAATGCCACAATATCAGCTTTACAAATTGAAAATTCGGTAGTTGATGTATCGGGCTGTGAGATTGCGGAAAACAATACAACTTCCAAAGCTGCTGTAGAATTTACAACTGCCAATATGGTTACTTTTTCAAAAAACTGGGTGCATAACAATACTTCCCTAAATAATTTTGCAGGCATTGTTTGTACAAATAGTACTCCAATCATTATCAATAACGTAATTGTAAATAATACCGGTAATCTTGGAATTCTCGCTTTTAAAAATGAAAGTGATGTTACATTTAACAACAATACAATTGCGAAAAACTGGGTTACAAGTGCAACTTCCGGTGCGAATGTATTTATCTTCAATTCAGATGTTACTTCTCTCAACAATATTTTGTATAATAGTGGAGTTGAGGTTAATTTGATTAGTGGCTCATTTACCGCTAATTATTGTGATATTGCAGGTGGTGCTGATGGGGAAGGAAATATAGATGCAAATCCAATGTTTAGCAATCCAACTGCTACTCCGGGTGCAACAACCGATGCAACTAATGCGGAATGGTTTTTACTTGAAGGATCGCCTTGTATAGATACTGCAAGTCCTTCCAATATTTACAATGATCCTGAAGATCCAACTAATGCCGGTTATGCATTATTCCCTGCTATGGGTACAACAGCCGGTGATATGGGTGCTTTTGGTGGAGCTGCTCCGGCAGGATGGGTTGGTAATGATGATCCTTCGACAAATGCTCCTGTAAATAATTTCACTGTAAAAAATTACCCAAATCCTTTCAATCCTCAAACAACAATTTCTTTTACTTTGAAAAATAATAGCGACGTTAGCGTTGATATCTATAATATCAAAGGGCAAATTGTAAGAAATTTAGCTAAGAAATCAATGAAAGCCGGAGAACATAATATTGTTTGGAATGGTAAAGATGATAATAATAAGATTCAAGCCAGCGGAATTTATTTTGTTAGAATAAATTCAGGCAACGAATCAAGTATTCATAAAATGGCTATGCTTAAATAGTCTGGAAATTAAAAGGAAAATCCCTCAATTGAGGGATTTTTTTTGCTAAAATATTCATAAATAGTAAAAAAAATAATTGTAATTTTTTGAAATGGCTTTGGAATAACAACAGAAAAATCAAGGAAAATTTATTTTTGAAAAACCAAATTGGTTTTTTTATTTTGCTAACTTCAAACTTTTCAAAGCTGTTCCATCAAATTTTGAGATTAATTTAATAAAGTATTTGACGCAACAAAGGGAATTTTTAGTTTATACAAAAAAAATAGGAAGTTAAAAAGTGAAAAGAATATTTATCTTAATTATTATATCTTTAGTTATCATTTCAGGCTGTTCAAAAAAGAAAACAAACGTAAATAATGATAAAATAACAATTGTTTTTTGGCACGCTCTCGGCGGACCTTTGGGTGATGCGTTAAATGTTATGATAAAAGAATTTAACGATTCTCATTCCAAAATTTACATTAAAGCAATCTCAATGGGAAATTATACCGCTCTTTCCCAAAAAATAATGGCTTCTATTCAAGCAGGAACTCAGCCGGATATCGCTCAGGTTTTTGAATCTTGGACAGCTAAGATGGTAGATGCAAATATCTTAAAATCCATTGATGATTTGATGGATGCCGACTCAACATTTTCCAAAAAAGATCTTGATGATTTTTATCCCATATTTATTAAAAGTAATATGATAAACGGGAAAATGTATTCATTTCCATTTAATAAAAGTGTGAGAGTTTTGTATTATAATAAAGATATGTTTTTTAAAAATAATTTGGACCCGAATCTGCCTCCTAAGACTTGGAACAATTTTATTGAAGATTGCAAAGTTATTACAAAAAGAAAAGCAGGTCAAGACGCACCAACTATTTATGGTACGACTTTCAACGTTGACAGCTGGCAATTTGAGAATTTACTTTT
Source organism: Candidatus Cloacimonadota bacterium (assembly GCA_027064005.1). Lineage (GTDB taxonomy): Bacteria > Cloacimonadota > Cloacimonadia > Cloacimonadales > JAMOQM01 > JAMOQM01. The sequence continues at coordinate 22,520 of JAMOQM010000027.1, forward strand.
GCAAGCCGGCGGTCAGATAATGAATTCTGATTATACAAAACCTCTTTTTAATTCAAAGTATGGAGTTGAAGCTTTGAATTATTTAAGCGATTTATTGAATAAATATCAAGTTGCGTATCTTTCAACAGGTTATAATGGCCAGAATGATTTTCTTGCTGAAAAAGTAGCAATGATGGAAGGTTCAAGCGTTTCAATGGTTTTTATGAAACGAAACGGGATAAATTTTAATCTTGGGATCAGTGCAATTCCTGTGAATAAAACAAAAAAGAATATTATTAGCGGAACTAATATCGCAATTTTTAATAAGAAGGATACGAAAAATGAAAGGGCTGCTTGGACATTTATCAAATGGTTTACAGATAGTAAACAAACTGCCGAGTGGTCAACTTTAACATATTATATGCCGGTTAGAAAAAGTGCTTTCAAAGAAGAATCTTTAAAGAAAATATTGGAATATAATCCGGAAATCGCTTCCGTTTATGACCAATTGAATTACTCTACTTTTGAACCACCAATTAAACAATGGTATAAAACACGAAAAAATTTAAAAGAAAAAGTTATAGAAAAAGTTCTCAGAGGTTCAATAGAACCGAAAAAAGCTCTAGATCAGGTTGCTGCTAATCTGGAGAAAGAAATAAAAGAAGGAGCTCGTCATGAAAATTAATATTACGTTTCCGGATGCCTCGGTTAAAAAGTATAAGTCCGGAATATCCCCTTTGGATATTGCTGAAAAAATAAGTCATCAATTAGCATTAAGAACAATTTGTGCAGAAGTTAATGGAAAATTAGTTGATGTAACAACCCCAATTACAGAAGATTCTAAATTAATCTTACATACATTTGATACGGAAAAAGGTAAACAAACCTATTGGCACAGCACAGCTCATGTGATGGCTCAAGCTGTTCAAGAATTGTGGCCGGAAGTTAAAGTTACAATCGGACCTTCAATAGAAAATGGCTTTTATTATGATTTTGATCGCGAAAAATCATTCTCAGACGAAGACCTAAAATCTATTGAGGATAAAATAAAAGAAATCTCAAAAAGAAATCTCGAATTTGTTAGAAAAGAAGTAACTCGTGCGGAAGCGTTAAAGATATTTGAAGATAAGAATGAAAATTATAAAGTTGAAATTCTTAATGAAATTCCTGAAGATGATATTATCACAATCTATCAACAAGGTGATTTTGTAGATCTTTGTCGCGGACCGCATATTCTTCATACAGGAAAGATTAAAGCTGTCAAACTTTTGAAAACATCCGGAGCTTATTGGCGTGGTGATGAAAAAAATAAAATGCTGAAAAGAATTTACGGAATTAGTTTCCCCTCAAAAAAAGAATTGAAAAAATATATTGCTGATTTGGAAGAAAAAAAATTAAGAGATCACCGAAAAATCGGAAAAGATTTAGACCTGTTTTCCATCTCGGATGAAATCGGTGCCGGACTTGTTTTATGGCATCCAAACGGTGCATCTATTCGATCTACAATTGAACAATATTGGAAAGATAAACATTGGGAAGCCGGATACAAATTGGTTTATACGCCTCATATCGGAAAAGCTGAACTCTGGAAAACATCCGGTCATTTGGATTTTTATAGTGACTCAATGTATGCCCCAATAAAAGTAGATGGACAAGATTATTATCTTAAACCGATGAATTGCCCTTTTCATATCGCTATTTACAAATCTTCAAAAAGAAGTTATCGGGAATTGCCAATTAAATATGCTGAAATGGGTACTGTTTATCGTTATGAAAGATCCGGAACTTTACACGGTTTGATGCGAGTTCGCGGATTTACTCAAGATGATGCTCACATTATTTGTACTGCAGACCAGTTGGAAGAAGAAGTTGAGAAGATTATCGATTTTTCTTTAAGTATGTTGAAAAAATTTGGCTTTGAAGAATTTAAAATCTATCTTTCAACAAAACCAAACAAATCTGTTGGTGATCCTGAACAATGGGATAAAGCAACAAGCTCGCTTGAAAAAGCTTTGGAAAAACATAATATTGACTTTGAAATTGATAACGGTGGCGGTGCTTTTTACGGTCCGAAAATAGATATTAAAATTAAAGATGCTTTGAATAGATTGTGGCAATGCAGTACTATTCAATTTGATTTCAACCTTCCGAAACGATTCGATATGGATTATATTGGAAAAGATAATGTTGCTCATCGTCCTTATATGATTCACCGAGCTTTACTTGGGTCATTAGAAAGATTTTTCGGTACTTTGATAGAATTCCATGCCGGAAATTTCCCAATCTGGTTAGCACCTGTTCAAGTAAAAATTATTCCGATTTCAGATACTTATATTCATTATGCTAAACGAATAGAATCAAAATTGCGTAAGAAAAAAATTCGAGCAGAAGTAGATGTTCGCAGTGAAAAAGTTGGCTACAAAATCCGCGAAGCTGAATTGCAAAAAGTTCCATATATGTTTATTGTCGGAAAAGATGAAGAGGAATCGAATCAAGTATCGGTTAGAAAACATATCGAGGGAGATTTAGGTAAAATGGACTTTATCGATGCTCGCGAAAAATTATTAGCTGAAATTCTTGATGATGAATAAGGAGATTTTTTGGAAACTATAGAATCCATAAAAAAGGAAATGCTTTTTGAAGCTGATGCCATAAAATTGGCTGCTGAGAAAATTGATGAAAATGTAAAATTAGCCGTCGATATTTTGCTAAATTGCAAAGGAAAAATTGTTGTTAGCGGAATGGGGAAGACCGGATTAATCGGAAGAAAAATTTCTGCCACTTTGGCAAGTACCGGTACAACCTCAATATTTCTTCATGCAGCAGAAGGATTGCACGGAGATTTGGGGATAATTTCTCCTGAAGATGTATTTTTGGCGATTTCTTATACCGGAAATACTTCAGAATTGGTCTCTTTGATTCCTTATGTTAAATTTAACAAAATTCCCATAATCGCAATAACCGGTAATAAAAATTCGGAATTGGCGAAAAATGCAGATGTTGTTTTGGATTGTTTTGTGCCAAAAGAATATGAGCCGTTTGGATTGGTACCGACTTCAAGCACTACGGTTGCTTTGGCAATTGGAGATGCTTTGGCGATTACTCTTATCCGTAAAAAAAATTTCCAAATTAACGATTTTGCTAAGTTTCACCCGGGTGGAACAATTGGTAAAAAATTGCTTCTGAAAGTTAAAGATTTGATGCATATTAATGATGAAAATCCGGTTGTTACATCAGACGTTCTTTTTAGTGAAGCCTTGCTTGTTATGACTTCCAAAGGTCTTGGATGCACATCTATTGCAGAAAATAATAAACTTATTGGAATAATTACAGACGGTGATTTGAGAAGGATTTTGTCCAATTTTCAAAATGCTCAAACTTTGAATGTCAAAAAAATAATGACGGCAAATCCGCTTTTCGGTTCACCGGAAATGCTGGCGGTTGATGCTCTTACTTTGATGGAAGATCATAAAATTACCATGCTTCCGATTGTGAATGAAAATAAATCTCCGATTGGAATGTTGCACATGCATGATTTGATTAAAGCCGGAGTTGTTGGCTAAAAAAAGTTGGTATAAATTAAAAGAACCGGTTTTGCCGGTTCTTTTTTTGTACCATAACTTTGCAAGTTATGAAGTTTTAAAACACAAAATGCGATAGACTAAAGTTTATTTTTAAAACATCAAAATCCTTCTACTTATTGTTTTCGAATTTCCATTCCAATGGTTTGGAGGTTTTAAAAACGTGAGATTTTAAATGATTAATAGCTGTTGAAATATCATAATTATCATCAATAATAACTTTATTATATTTCTGATATTTTTCTTTATTTTTAATCCAAACATTTTTTTGGATAAAGATTACTTTTCCGGATATTTTTCCTTCATTTTGGAAAACCAAATCGACTTTGCCGTTGTAGTTATTTTTTAAGGAATCTCGTAATGCCATAAAATATTTCACATCACTTTTGTCGCAAACAATAGTTAAACCTTGTTTTGGGGCAAAAACATCCAAATATTGAGCGTTAACTTCGGTTTTGGTTTGGCGATGAGAAATGTAGCGATAACCGGTTTGAATACCTACAAATAAGAAATAAATCCCAATCATAACCGACAACCATTTTGCCACACCTTGCATTCTTTTAATTTTGGAAATTCCACCCACAAAAATTAGGGGAATTAAATAAATTGTGGTTCCGCCAAAAAATCCGATAAACAATAAAGCTCCTCCGGAAGCTCCTCCGATACTGATTGCTTCGGAAATTGCCAGTAAGAAGGAAGGGCAGAAATTTATGCCTGTAATAAATCCTAATAAAAAGGCATTTTGAGTGAATTTTGAGAATTTAGGGATTACGCACATTTTTGATTTTTGATGAGTTCGATAAGCTGTAACCAAGAGATAAGTTGAAATCATAATGTAGGCAATTGCAGTGAAAATGTCTCTGTTAATGCTTGAGATGGTTGAACCTGCCAAACCGGCGATGGCACCAAAAGCAGTGTAAGCGATGAATCTTCCGGCTGAAATTTCCATCACTTTTAAAAAACTATTCCAAATCGATCTTTTTTCCGACAACAAAAAAGGAATGTAGATTGGAGAACAAGTTGTTAAACAAGTTAATCCGGTGGCGATTCCTAATCCGAAACCTTCTGATAATATTTTAAACATTTTTCCTCGATATTTTATTTATTTGGCTGATTATAAGCCATGACAAATTTATGAATTAGTCCAAACGGACAAGAACATTCTCCACAACCAACGCATTTGAATTTATAAATCAGGTAATTTATTTTTTTTTATTGTTTTAGATAGAGATGTTTTTTTAGGAATATTTTTTGTTTGATTTTCGGAAACGCTATCTTTTGCCGTGTCTTTTTCCAAAGAAGATTTTTCTTTTTTGATGATTGGAATTGGCTTTTTAATTTGAGCTTTTTTATCTGAAAACGGTTCTGTTTTTTCAATGATTTTTTGCGAATGAGAAATTGCTTTTGTTGGACAGACATTTTCACAAATACCGCATTCAATACATTTATCAACATCGATAACCGCTTTTCCGTTCACCATTTCAATAGCATTCACCGGACATTTTTGGACACAAATTTTACACGCAATACATTTTTTGGGATTCACGGAATATATTTTCTTTGAAATTTCTTTCACTTTTTTTAGGATGGATTTTTGCGTTTTGGGTTCGGATTTTTTCATAACTTCTTTTTTGGAAGTTTGAGAAACTGACGTTTGTAAAACCTTAGTTTGTAAAACGGATTTTTGATTTTCGGAAACGCTATTTTTTGCCGTGTCTTTTTCTAAAGAGGATTTTTCTTTAATTGATTCTTTTGCCGAAGTTATATCTTTTTTGTCAAATAATGAAATTGCGTGCGTTGGACAAACTTTTACGCATTCACCGCAATTATTACATTTATCAATATCAATAACCGCTTTTCCATTCACCATTTCGATTGCATTATTCGGACAAACAGTTACGCAAAGATTGCAACCGATACATTTATTTGCAGAAACAGAATATGTTTTTGTTGAGGATAATGCCATTATTCCAATGGAAAACAGCACGAGAGTGAGAGAAAATATTTTAATAAATTTATTCATCAACTATTCCTTTTATTTTTCTTTTGGATTGGGCAACTATCTAAACATTCGCCACATCTGATACATTCTACAATATCAAAAGGATTTTTAGAATCAACTTCGATATCTAATGAACAATGTGATTTGCAAATTCCACAATGAACGCATTTTGACGGAGAAAGAGATTTGGGGAATTTTCCCTGACTTATTTTTAACATCAACCATTGGGTAATATTCATCAAAGCTGCATACGGACAGAAAGTTGTGCAGAAAAATCTTTTCCAAAAAATACTGATGAGTGTGATAATTGAAAGAATGGTAAATCCAAGGTTGTAATATGGAATTTTTCCTGCTAAAAATTCAACCGGACAGACATTTTGGTAAATAATTTTTCCACTAAAATATGACCCGATAATAATTGAGAATAAAATAATATATTTAAGAAAGAAAAGAAATTTAGGATGCTTCATTTTTGCTTTGAAGCCTATAAAATCTTGGATTGTACCGATTGGACAAACATAAGAACAAAAATATCTTCCGAAGAAAGCTGTTATAATTAGGATTAATATCGACAAAATAAATCCAATTGATAAAAAGAAATATGATGAATGTAAGTTGCTGAATAATACGCAATTAACATTGTTGGGGCAAATAAGATGAGTTTTTGAATTTCCTAAAAAAATGAAAATCAGAATAGTCGCACTTAAAAACAATAATTGTGAATATAGTCTTAATTTATTTTTTTTCAATTTTTTAATTCCTCTTTTTGAGATAATTTTTTTAAGAGGTTGAAAATCGTCAAGAGTAAAAAAATCTAAAAGGTTAACTTTAGGATAATTTATTTAGCAGAACTATGCCGAGATTGCTAAAATTAAAATGTTTTATATTTCCTTGATACACGTGGTGTTATAAATTTAGTTCTATTTTAAATCAGTTAATAGGCTAATTTCAAATTGACAGTATAACCGAGATTTATAAGTTGACCACTACAGATTTCATAATTGGAGATAAAATGAGAAAAAAACTAGATGATGCTGATTTAGATAAAATTATAGAAGGTATTGATAGATACGAAAGTTTTAAATTCCCGGTAGTTCCTTTGAGGAATGAATTGATTTTTCCGGATATTTCTTCACCAATTTTAGTGGGAAGGGAATTTTCAATAAATGCTATTAAAGAGTTAGACAGAAATATTGAATGTGATGGTGAAATAGTTGTCGTAAGCCAAAAAAATAATATTTTAAGTGATGATGATCCAATTTCAAAAGATCTTTACCGAGTTGGAACTTTGTGTTCGGTTTTACAGAAATTAAAATTACCGGATGGAAATTATAAGGTTTTACTTCAAGGTAAAGAAAGAATTAAAATTAGACATTTTTTCAGACTCGACCAAATACTGAAAGCCCACATTGATTTGTATCCTAAGTCAAAATCAAAAAATACTGAAGAAGTTGAAGCAACTTTTAGAAGTTTAGTTAAATTATTCAGTATTTATGTTAAATCAAATTCAAATATTCCCGACGAAATTCTTATTCCTATTAATGTGTTATCAAAAAATAGAGAAAGTATTATCTATTACATTCTTACAAACTTAGCAATTGATATTCATAAAAAGCAAAAAATTTACCAAGAAAATGACATTTACAAAACTGCTGTAATGTTAGTAAAAGAACTTTCGGCAGAAAATCAAATTCTCAAATTAGAGAAAAAAATTGAGAGCCAAGTTAAACAACAATTAAGTAAAAGTCAAAAAGAATATTTTTTGCATGAACAACTCAAAGTAATTCATAAAGAATTGGGTTATGCTGAAGAAGAAAAAACTGAGTTTGTCGATTTGAAAAAACAAATTGAGAAAACAAATCTTTCCGAAGAAGCGAGGAAAAAAGCTGAAGATGAGATTAAAAAACTCTCCCGAATGAATCATAATTTTCAAGAATATAATGTTCTTTATACCTATTTAACAACAATGCTGAAATTGCCTTGGAATGAACCTGAAAAATTTGATATTGAAATAAAAAAAGCGAAAAAAGTTTTGGATTCCGATCATTATGGTTTGGAGAAAATTAAAGACAGGGTTTTAGAATTTCTCTCTATTATTAAATTAACCTCTAAAGTTAAAGGACAGATTTTATGCTTTGTCGGACCTCCGGGAGTTGGTAAAACATCTTTGGGAAAATCTATTGCCGCCGCAACCGGACGAGAATTTGTTCGATTGTCTTTGGGTGGGGTCAGAGATGAAGCTGAAATTCGCGGACATCGTCGAACTTATGTTGGTGCTCTTCCGGGAATTATTATTAACGGTTTAATAAAAGCCGGTACGAAAAATCCCTTAATTATGATGGATGAAGTTGATAAAATGAGTGTTGATTTTCGAGGAGATCCTTCCGCTGCCTTGCTGGAAGTACTTGATCCTGAACAAAACAACGACTTTAGAGATCATTATTTGGATTTTGGGTATGATTTGTCTGACGTGCTTTTTATAACTACTGCAAATAATTTATCCGAAATTCCCCAACCACTTTATGATAGAATGGAAGTTATTGAATTACCGGGATATACGGAATTTGAGAAATTAAAGATAGCTGAGAAACACCTTATCCCAAAAATCTTGGAAAAATATGAAGTAAAAAATATTTTGGATATAAAATTTGAATCGGATGCTGTTGAAAAAATAATTCAATCATATACTCGAGAAGCCGGAGTTAGATCTTTAGAAAGGAAAATCTCTTCAATTGTTAGGAAAATTGTTAAGAAATTTTTTGAAGAGGAAATTGAAAAAAATATCGTTGTCGATAAAAAAATGGTCTCTGAATTATTAGGGATTGAAAAACATCTTTATTCTGAAGTTAATAATGAAGATAAAATTGGCGTTGTAACAGGTTTGGCTTGGACAGCATCCGGTGGCGATACTCTACAAATTCAAGTAGTAAAAATGCAGGGAAGTGGAAAATTAAAACTTACCGGAAATCTGGGGGATGTTATGCAGGAATCTGCCGAAGCTGCCTTTAGTTATGCCAGAACAAATGCTGAAAAATTGGGTATCGATCCTAATTTCTATAAAGAATATGACCTACATCTACACGTTCCGGAAGGTGGTGTTCCAAAAGATGGTCCTTCAGCCGGGGTAACAATTACTTCTGCAATAGTTTCTTGTTTGTCTGATAGAAAAGTAGATGCCCGAATCGCAATGACCGGAGAAATTACTCTTTGTGGAGACGTACTTCCAATTGGCGGATTGCCTGAAAAATTAATTGCTGCCAAACGAGCCGGTAAAACTACTGTTATTTTTCCCAGTTTAAATCTTCCAAATGTTTCGGAAATAAAAGATGAAATTAAAAAGGGAATTAAATTGATTCCGGTAAAACATATTTCAGAAGTATTAGAACTTATTTTAAAATGAAATTTGAGATAGCAAAAAAATATATTAATGATGACGGTACTAAATCTTTTATTATTAAATTAGCAAAAAGCGATTTGGTGTTTTTCGGATATATTTTGGAAAGTTTTGAAGGTTGGGGAAATTATACAACGATAAGTAATTTTAAGGAAATTGTCTTAAGGGTTGATGTGTCTCCATCCTATATTTCTCAGTATGAAGAGCTGTTTTTGTTCTTAAAAAATTACGAAATTTAACAATTGGAAAAAATAAAAAATTAAAAAAAAACTACCTTCAAGGTAGTTTTTTTATAGAAAGTTGAAATATTTTTTTTATTGTAAAATAAGAAATAATGCTCGGATTGTTTGTTTGTAAATAATAAATTAACAATCTTTCGTAATTCTATATAAACCAATAAAATAATAACCGGAAATCAATTAACTAAAGACTGTTATCCGAGTGGTATTATCTATTTTGTTGCTATCAAAAATATCAAAATTTAAAAAAGTGTACTCTTTGTGGCCAATATGTAAATTTCTGGAAAATTTAGGGAAAATAATGGAAAAACCTGTTGTTTATTTGTATTTTATTTGATAAATAATCTTGAAAATCTTCCATAGACAGATAGGTAACCTTCTATTATTTATAATTATATGGAAGTTGTCAGTCAAGTGAGTACAATCTATTTGTGTTAATAAATATTAGGATTTTTTTTGGTTCATCTTATTTGAAAACGTGAGATAAACAGCCTAAAATAGGTCGAGTGATAAAAAAGTTGACAGTCAATTTGTGATTATTAAAAATGTCATATAATAAAAAAACATTATAAGGATTTTTTATGAAAGAAAATTTTCGTTGTTTAATGTCGCTATTAATTTTGTCGGAATTCAATGTCAAAATTAACTATTTATTGTTTAACAAATTAACACAAAACATTTCCTGAGGAGGAAATTATGAGTCGAACTAAACTCGGCGTGGTAGTATTTTTATTAATGTTCTCATTTGCTTTATGGGGACAGACAGTTGCTTGGACAGAAACATTTGATACAGATCCGGGTACTTGGACTTTAGATTCAAACTGGTCAATTGGTGGTGGTGAACTTAAACTTAATTGGAACCCATCAGTAGAAAATTATGATTTATCTGCAATTTCACCGGAAATAACATTACCGGAAAATGTAGGTGATGTGATTATTTCTCAATATATTGATGACTATTCTGATGATACTGGTGAAATGATGGAAATATCCGTTATTGCCGGTGGGGAAGATAACGTTGTTTGGTCATACAATCTTGATGAAAATGATGATTGGGGTGTTACCGGAGGAGAAGATCTTCCTTTATCATTAACAGATTATGCCGGTCAAACAATTCAATTAAAATTTAGAAGTACCGGTGGTACAACCTATAATTTTAATTTTTGGCACATTTATCAAGTAGATATTATGGCTAATTTGGCTAATGATATGGCTGCTTTAACTGTAACCGGAAATGTAACTCCAACTGTAGGACAAGAAACAAATTATACCGTTACTGTAAAAAACACATCTTCAAATCCACAATCTGACTATATAGTTAAATTAATGGGTGAAGGTGATGTTGAACTTAATAGTGTTGCCGGTCCTGCTTTGGACGCTAATGCTGAAGGACAAGTTGTTCTTGCTTGGACACCTGAAACAGCCGGAAATACTTTTATTTACGGTAAGGTAATTTTGGAAGGTGATGAATTTGCCGGGAACGATGTAACTCCTAATTTGAATATTGGTGTTCAAAACTCAGGTACAACAGGTATTACTATTGGTAATGGTCAAGATTTACAAAATCATTATCCAATTAACTTTTTCTGGAAAAGCAGTTTAAGTGAAACAATGTATTATCCTGAAGAAATTCAAGCTGGTGGTTTGCTTGAAGGTATCCAATATTATTATAATTTTGCTGAAGATTTACCGGCAAAACAAGCTAACGTTTGGGTTGGCGAAACAACTGCCCAAGATTTTTCTGCAGGATGGATTCCTTCTACAGAATTAACTCAAGTTTTTTCAGGAACTTTAGATTATGTTACCGGAGACGGTAGTGTACATATTGTTTTTGATACACCTATTCCTTATACAGGTGGTAATTTAGTAGTATTATTAGAAAGACCTTTAGATGGTGATTATTATTCTTCATCTGATAAATTCTATACAACTACTTCTGAAGATCACCCTAACAGATCTATTTGCTATTATAGTGATTCCACTCCCGGTGATCCAACAGCTCCACCTGAAGGAACTGTAGAAAGTGTATTCCCTAATTGTACTTTATTTATGAATGTTCAAGGAATGGGAACACTCAACGGAGATGTTGTTGATGCCGATTCAAATCCATTAGCAAACGTTACAATTCACGGTGAAGATACTAACTTAACAACTATGACCGATGCAAATGGTCATTACAACTTTGCTTATTTCCCACAAGGAGATTATAATATTACTGCAAGTCTTCACGGATATGTAGATAACACACAAGCTGTTACTGTTGTTGAAGATGAAACTTCTACTTTAGATTTTTCATTAGTTCAACTTCCTACAGTTAATGTAACAGGAACTGTAACAAAAAGTGATACAGAAGAACTTGCTGAAGGTGCTGATATAAGTTTAGTCGGTTATGATGAAGAATATACTGCAACTACAGATGCTAGCGGTGCATTCGCAATCCCTGGCGTTTATTCAGGTCATGATTATGTGATTACTGTTCATGTTGACGGATATCAAACTTATACATCAACCGTTAATGTTGGTGATGCAGATGTTGATTTACCTATCGTTGTTGACGAAGTAACTCATCCTGCAAGAGATGTTGTGGCTACTGTTAATGATAACAATGCTGATATTACTTGGAGATCTCCAGCTGACGGTACTGAAGTTGTTGAATTCCGTTGGGATGATGGTGTTGCAACAAGTCAATTAGGTTTTGGTTCTAATCCTTCATCAGTATTGGGTTCTTCACATATGAACAATGCTGTTATCAATGAAGTAAGTTGGTATTTAACAAGTGAAGCTGCTCATACTGAAGCTGTAATCTACTTATTTGGTTTAGATGAAACCGGAATGCCTGATGTAAATCAATTATTATTTGAATCGGATCCGGTTCCTAATGTTGATGATCAATGGAATACTTACACTCTTCCTGCTCCAATAAATGCTCCAAACGGATTCTTTGTTGGTATCTGTACACCTAACATATTTACCGCTATTGCTACTGATGATGGTGTTGATGAACCATACGTATTCCAAGAAGGTACACAATGGGGTATTGCAGATTGGACAGACGGTTCTAACGATTGGTTAGATGTTGGTCCTGCAGGATTCCCATATAACTTTTTAGTAAGAGCTCAGGGTATCGATAATGGTCCTTTAGCTAGAAATAATAATATTGCAATGAACCACAAAGTTAACAATTCCGGTTTAACCGGTTCATCTTTAAATAGAAGAGTTGTAACAGGAACTCCAGCTTGGAATTCTGACAGAACATTTGAAAGCTATTCGGTTTATCGCCTTTTATTAGGTAATGAAGCAGATGAAAATACTTGGACTGAAATTGCTTCTGCTATTCCTGATACAAATTACACTGATACAGATTGGGCATCTCTTGAGACCGGTTTATATGAATATGCTGTTAAAGCTAATTTCTCTAACAATGTTCAATCAGACCCTGCTTTCTCAAATTGGTTACCTAAAGATATGACTTCGGCATTTGATGTAAATGTAACAACAAATGTTGGTGATGATCCTGAAGGTGCCGATGTACATCTTGTTTGTACTACTGCTGATCCTGACGGAAATATTCCAGAATATGATGCTGTTGTAACAAATGGTACGGCTCATTTTGATGATGTTTGGAACGGCATTTATGATATAACTGTTTCTTTAGCCGGTTTTGATAATGCTGTTGTTGAAGGTGTTGATATTGTTGCTACTCCTTCAATTGATGTTGAATTGCAAGAAGCTATGCTTCCACCTGCAAATGTTACTGTTGTAGAAAATGGTGATAATGCTGATGTTAGCTGGAGTGCTCATGGTGGATCCAGTGCAACTGAATTCCGTTGGGATGATGGTATTGTTACCGGTCAATTAGGATTTGGATCAAATCCATCTGCAGTATTAGGTTCATCTCATATGAACAATGCTGTTGTTAATGAAGTAAGTTGGTTGTTAACAAGTGAAGCTGCTCATTCTGAAGCTGTAATCTACTTATTTGGATTAGACGAAACCGGAATGCCTGATGTAAATCAATTATTATTTGAATCGGATCCGGTTCCTAATGTTGATGATCAATGGAATACTTATACTCTTCCTACTCCAATAAATGCTCCAAACGGATTCTTTGTTGGTATTTGTACACCTAACGTATTTACCGCTCTTGGTACTGATGACGGTGTTGATGAACCATACGTATTCCAAGAAGGTACACAATGGGGTATTGGTGATTGGACAGACGGTTCTAACGGTTGGTTGGACATTGGTCCTGCCGGTTTCCCATATAATTTCTTAGTAAGAGCTATTGGCACGGATAATGGTGCATTAGATAGAACCGGTGTTGTTCAAAACAATATTCCTGTTGATAAAAAATTCGTTTCAGGATTAAATTCAGGTAAAGTTTCACGTGTTATTAATGCTGGAACTCCAAACTGGACATCTTCAAGAAATGTTGTTTCTCATAAAGAATTAATGGCTTCAAGAGCTGTTATTAACTATAATGTTTATCGTTTACTCGAAGGTAATGAAGCTGATCAAAGTACTTGGACAGATTTCGGTACGGTTGACGATACAACTTATACTGATACAGATTGGGCTTCTTTAGAATCAGGTACTTATAAATATGCTGTTATCGCACATTATGCCGGTGGCGATGCAGATCCTGCTTTCTCAAATGTTCTTCCTCATTCAATGACTGCTATCGTTACTTTGAATATTTCAAATAATGCCGGCGATCCTGTTGAAGGTGCAACTGTTTCTCTTGTAGAAGTTGATGGTGATCATACTTATGATGCTACAGTTCCTGCAAATGGTGTTGTTGAATTAGCTGAGGTTTGGAAATCTACTTATGATATGACTGTTCATTTAACAGGATTCGAAAACTACACAGCTCAACTTGTTGTAGAAGATGATCTTACACAAAATATCGAATTACAAGAAAATGTATTAGCTCCGGTTGGCTTAGATGTTCAAAATCAACCTGACGGTTCTTACAGATTTATGTGGCAAGCTCCAACAGCCGGTGGCGATGAATTCGCTGAAGGTTTTGAAGGTGGAGTTATTCCTGAAGATTGGACTGTTGTTGACGCTGATGGTGATTCCTATAATTGGGATATTGCACCTGATGGTATTACCGCTCATACAGGCGATTACTGTGTTCTTTCTTCATCATATATTAATGGTGTCGGTGTTTTAACTCCGGACAATTTCTTAATTACTCCACAAATTCAAGTTGGTGGCAGTTCTGTTCTTGATTTCTGGGAATGTGCACAAGATCCTGCTTGGGCTGCTGAACATTATTATGTAAAAGTATCTACTACAGGAACAGATCCTGCAGATTTCACAAACATAATTCATGATGAAACTTTAGCTGATGGTGATTGGCATGAAGTAACTATTAGTCTTGCTGATTTCGCAGGGCAACAAGTTTATCTTGCTTTTGAACATTGTGAAGTTACAGATATGTTTGCAATGAAATTAGATGACATCAGTGTTGGTGGAGCTACTAAAGTTGCAAGTAATTCACATAAAGAATTAACTAATGATCGTCATGTAACAGGTTATAAAGTTTATATGAACGGTAACTTACAAGGAACTACAACAGATACTTATTGGGATTTCTCAGAATTAGAATCAGGTAATTATACAGCCGGTGTAAAAGCTATTTATTCATCAGGTTCAGAATCTGATTTAGTAACAATTGATTTCGTTGACAACGATAATCCTGTTCAAATTCCAAAAGTAACTAAACTTAATAAAAACTATCCTAATCCTTTCAATCCTGAAACTACAATCAGTTATTCAGTTAAGAATGCCGGTCCGGTTTCAATTAATATCTTCAATATTAAAGGGCAAAAAATTCGCACCTTAGTTAATGAAGATAAAGTTGCCGGAAATTACAAAGTTGTTTGGAAAGGTTTAGACAACAATAATAAAAAAGTTGCAAGTGGTATCTATTTCTACAGAATGAAATCCGGAAACTATACTTCAACTAAAAAAATGATTCTTATGAAGTAAGATCGTTTGTAAATTAAAACTCCCTTCTTTGAAGGGAGTTTTTTTTATTCCTCACATCTCTTGAAATCCTTAAAGACTATAAGTTGACTCATTCATAATAGTGTATAAAAATTAAAATAAAGATTACCTTTATATGAGTATTTTTAATTTGTAAATTGTAAAAAGATAAAACGGATATTCATTAAAGAGACCAATAAAAAATGTTTCGGAAGAAAATGACTATAGTTTAGATTAGGGGGTACGAAAGTAAAAGTTTCCATTGCCACATGTTGCTGAAACAGTTTTAATATAATGCACTTTACGAAATTTTACAATAAAGAATAACAATTTTGGGATTATTTTTTATCATCATAAACTTCCATATTATTTAAAAATAGAAATTGCCGGTTTAAGTACGAGATTAATATGCGATTAGACTTTTTTTAAAATTACTATAGTTGACAAGTGAATCATAAAAAGGTTGACAATCATTTCCCTATTATTAAAAAGACTAAATTATATGATTAGATTATAGAAAAATTAGGAAGATTTTTTTTCGTATTTAGTGTCTTTATTGTTTATTATTAGTATTATTCATCAAACTAACACATAACATTTTCTGAGGAGAAAATTATGAATCAAACTAAAATTAGTATATTAGTGCTATTGTTAATGTTTTCATTTACTTTATGGGGACAAACGATTGCTTGGTCAGAGTCATTTGATACAAATCCGGGAACTTGGACTCTAGAATCAAATTGGGAGATTTCTAATAATAGATTAGAATTATCTTGGCATCCAACGACAGAGAATTATGATATGACAGCAATATCTCCTGAAATAATTTTACCACAAAATGTAGGTGATTTAATTATTTCACAATATATTAGCGATTATTCTATTGATACAGGTGAAGTAATGGAAATATCCGTTATTGCCGGTGGGGAAGAGAATCTTATTTGGTCTTACAACCTTGACGAAAATGATGACTGGGGGGTTGATAACGGAGCGGATCTTCCATTATCGTTAACAAATTATGCCGGTCAAACAATTCAATTAAAATTCAGAAGTTACGGTGGTACAACCTATAATTTTAATTATTGGCGTATTTATCAAATAAACATAATGGCTAATTTGCCCAATGATATGGCTGCTTTAAATGTAAGCGGAAATACAACACCAACAGTTGGACAAGAAACAAGTTATACCATTACTATAAAGAACGTTTCTTCAAATCCACAATCTGACTATATAGTTAAATTAATTGGTGAAGGCGATGTTGAACTTGATAGTATTGCCGGTCCTGCTTTAGATGCAAATGCTGAAGAGCAAGTTGTTCTCGCTTGGACTCCTGAAAATGCTGTAAATACTTTCGTTTATGGTCAAGTGATTTTAGCTGGTGATGAACATCCTGAAAATGATAGAACACCGAATCTTAATATAGGTGTACAAAATACTACCACAACTGCGATAAACATAGGTACTGGTATTGATTTACAAAATCACTTGCCTATCGATTTTCGTTACAACAGTAGTTTAAGTGAAACCATGTTTTATCCTGAAGAAATTCAAGCCAATGGGATGATTAATGGAATTCAATATCATACTAACTTTGCTGAAAATTTATTTGGTCAGATTACTAATGTATGGGTAGGTGAAACTACGCTTGATAATTTTTCCGGAGGCTGGATTCCTTCTACAGAATTAACTCAAGTTTTTTCAGGAACTTTAGATTACACTTTTGGTGACGGGACTGTTTATATTGGTTTTAATTCACCAATATATTATAATGGTGAAAATTTAGTTGTAATGATAGAAAAACCTTTGGAAGAATCATATTCTTATCACGATAGATTTTATTCCACAACTTCTATAGAACATCCTGCAAGATCAATTTGTTATCATAATGATGGTAATCCGGCTGATCCTGCATCTCCACCAACGGGGATATTAGAAGACATATTTCCTAATTGTACTTTATTTGTGGATGGTCAAGGAATGGGTTCTCTTAGTGGTAACGTTGTTGATGCTGAATCAAATCCATTAGCAAACGTAACTATTCATGGTGAAAATACGAACTACTCAACTTTAACCGATGCAAATGGTCATTACGACTTTGCTTATTTTCCACCTGGAGATTACAACATTACTGCAAGCCTTCATGGATTTATTGATAGTACGCAACCGATTGTTATTGTTGAAGGCGAAACTTCTACTTTAGATTTTTCTCTTGAACTATCGCCCTATGTTAGTGTAACAGGAACTGTCACAAAGAGTGATACTCAAGAGCTTGTTGAAGGAGCTGCAATAACTTTAGTTGGTTATAATGAAGAATATGATGCTTCAACATCTGCAGATGGTACTTTTTCAATTGATAATGTTTATCCTAATCATGATTATGTGATTACTGTTAGTGTTGACGGATATCAGACTTATACTTCAACCGTTACTGTTGGTGATGCAGATGTTGATTTGGCGATCATTGTCAATGAAGAAATCCATTCGGCAAGAGATGTTGTTGCAGTAATAAATTCTAATAACGCCGAGATTTCATGGAAAGCTCCTATTGATTATTCTCAACTAACTGAATTTCGTTGGGATGATGGAGTTGCGACAGGTCAATTAGGATTTGGACCTCAACCTTCGGCAGTTTTAGGGTCATCATATATGAATAATTCTGTGATTTGCGACGTAAGTTGGTATTTAACAAGCAATATTTCTCATAACGAAGTAATTGTCTATTTATTTGGTTTAGATGAAACCGGAACACCGGATGTAAATCAATTATTATATCAATCCGGCTTGATTCCTAACATTGATGATCAATGGAATACATTCACTCTTCCTGTTCCAATAAATGCTCCAAACGGTTTCTTTGTTGGTGTTTGTACACCGAATTTATTTACCTCTCTCGCTGTTGATGACGGCGTTGGTGAACCATACGTATTCCAAGAAGGTACACAATGGGGTATTGCTGATTGGACAGACGGTTCAAATAGTTGGACAGATATTGGCCCTGCAGGTTTTCCAAATAACTTTTTAATAAGAGCTAACGGTCTTGATAATGGTCCTTTAGTTAGAAATAATAATATTGCAATGAATCATAAAGTTAACAATTCCGGCTTAGTAGGTTCATCTTTAAATAAAAAAGTTGTAACAGGAACTCCAACTTTGAACGTAAATAGAGTTTTTGAAAGTTATTCGGTATATAGATTTTTATTTGGAAACGAAGTTGATGAAACTACTTGGACGGAAATTGCTTCTGCTATTTCTGATACAAATTATACTGATACAGATTGGATGTCTCTTGATACCGGTGTATATGAGTATGCTGTTAAAGCAAATTTTTCAAATAATGTTCAATCAGATCCTGCTTTCTCAAATTGGTTACCCAAAAATCTTACATCTGCATTTGAGGTAAATGTAACAACAAATGTTGGTGATGATCCGGAAGGTGCAGAAGTACATCTTGTTTGTAATACTACCGATCCGGACGGAAATATTCCTGAATATGATGCTGTTGTGGAAAATGGTACAGCACATTTTGATGATGTTTGGATTGGTGTTTATAATATATTAGTTTCTTTAGAAGGTTTTCATAATGCTGTAGTTAATGGCGTAGATATTGCAACAACTTCATCGATTGATGTTGAATTGGAAGAAGCTTTGCTTCCGCCAGCGAATGTCAACGTTGTCGAAAATGGCGATAATGCTGATGTTTTTTGGAGTAGCCAAGGCAGTTACAATGTAAATGAGTTTCGTTGGGATGATGGTATTGCTACAGGTCAAATAGGTTTTGGTTCAAATCACGCATCTGTATTAGGCTCATCTCATATGAATAATGCGATTGTTAATCAAGTTAGTTGGTATTTAACGAGTAATGCTGCTCATGATAATGCAATAATTTACATATTTGGATTAGATGAAACGGGAATGCCTGATGTAAGTCAATTATTATATCAATCAGACTCAGTTCCCAGCATTGATGATCAATGGAATACTTACACTCTTCCTACTCCAATAAATGCTCCTAACGGATTTTTTGTTGGGATAAGTACTCCGGGAGTATTTACAGCTCTTGGACTTGATGATGGTATTGATGCACCATACGTATTCCAAGAAGGTACACAATGGGGTATTGCTAATTGGGAAGAAGGTACAAATAACTGGATTGATATCGGTGATGCGGGTTTTCCATTTAACGTTTTAGTTCGAGCTAAAGGTATTGATAATGGAGCATTAGATAGAACTAGTATTGTTCACAATAATATTCCTGTTGATAAAAAATTCGTTTCAGGATTAAATTCAGGTAAGGTTTTCCGTGCAATTAATACAGGAACTCCAAACTGGACATCTTCAAGAAATGTTATTTCTCATAAAGAATTAGAAACTCAAAAAAGTGTACTTAATTATAATGTTTATCGTTTACAAGAAGGTAATGAAACTGATCAAACTACTTGGATAGATTTCGGTACGGTTGACGATACAACTTATACTGATACTAATTGGGATGGTCTGGAACCCGGTATGTACAAATATGCAGTAATCGCACATTTTGCTAATGGGAATTCATTTCCTGCTTTCTCAAATACTCTTCCACATTTAATGATAGCAAACGTTACTTTGAATATTTCAAATAACGCCGGTGATCCTGTTGAAGGTGCAACTGTTTCTCTCGTAGAAGTTGATGGTGAACACACTTATGATGCTACAGTTCCGGCAAATGGTGTTGTTGAATTGGCTGAGGTTTGGAAAACAACATATAACATGACTATTCAATTAGATGGTTTTGTTAATTTTACAGCTCAACTTGTTGTAGAAGATGACGTTACACAAAATATTGAATTACAAGAAAACGTATTAGCTCCGGTTGATTTAGAAATTCAAAATCAACCTGACGGATCTTACAGATTTTCTTGGCAAGGACCAACAGTTGGTGGAGATGAATTTGCTGAAGGTTTTGAAGGCGGAGTTATCCCTGAAGATTGGACTGTTGTTGACGCTGATGGGGATTCCTATAATTGGGATATTGCCGATGAAGGTACTACAGCTCATACAGGAGATCACTGTGTTTTTTCTTCATCATATATTAATGGTGTCGGTGCTTTAACTCCTGATAATTTCTTAATTTCTCCACAAATTCAAGTTGGTGGCAGTTCTGTTCTTGATTTCTGGGAATGTGCACAAGATCCTGCTTGGGCTGGTGAACATTATTATGTAAAAGTATCTACTACAGGAACAGATCCTGCAGATTTCACAAACATAATTCATGATGAAACTTTAGCTGATGGTGATTGGCATGAAGTAAATATTAGTCTTGCTGATTTTGCAGGACAACAAGTTTATCTCGCGTTTGAACATTGTGAAGTTACAGATATGTTTGCAATGAAATTAGATGATATTAGTGTTGGTGGAGCTACTAAAGTTGCAAGTAATTCACATAAAGAATTAACTAATGATCGTCATGTAACCGGTTATAAAGTTTATATGAATGGTAACTTACAAGGAACTACAACAGATACTTATTGGGATTTCTCAGAATTAGAATCAGGTAATTATACAGCCGGTGTAAAAGCTGTTTATTCTTCAGGTTCAGAATCTGATTTAGCAACAATTGATTTCGTTGATAACGATAATCCTGTTCAAATTCCAAAAGTAACTAAACTTAATAAAAACTATCCTAATCCTTTCAATCCTGAAACTACAATCAGTTATTCAGTTAAGAATGCCGGTCCGGTTTCAATTAATATTTTCAATATTAAAGGACAAAAAATTAATACTTTAGTAAACGAAAGCAAAGCTGCCGGAAATTACAAAATTGTTTGGAAAGGTTTAGACAACAATAATAAAAAAGTTGCAAGTGGTATCTATTTCTACAGAATGAAATCCGGAAACTATACTTCAACTAAAAAAATGATTCTTATGAAATAAGATCGTTTGTAAATTAAAACTCCCTTCTTTGAAGGGAGTTTTTTTTATTCTAATTGACTGATTAAGTTGATTTCTTATTTTAAATTTGAGGTTGATAATGAAAATAATCAGTAAAAAAATATTTGAGAATAAAAATCTTCTAATTGCCCCGTTTAATACAAAATTGGGCTTATCTTTAGTTTCAACAGATATGATAAAAGCTCAACTAAATCCCAATATTCATTTCAAAGTAATTGAATCTCTCTATAAAATTCTTCATCAAGATATTGTTTTTCCTTTAATGGATGTTTTTTTAGAAGCGAACGCAATTAATCGGATTTCAAAATCTAAAAATGAAAAAATATTTGCTGAAAATATGTACGAATGGAAAAAAATTAAAAATGATTTATACCTCCAAAATTATCTTAAAACTGTAGAATTAATGGCGAAAACCCTTCCAAAAAAAGTAATTAAAGGAGCGTTTGTTACCGCACCATTTACACTGGCTTCAATTATTAACGGGCTAAAAAAAACTAAAAATGATGTTCTTGTTGAAAACGACAAATTTCTGTCTTTAATAAATCTTTTAAAAAAAATCTCAGCTAATCTTGTGGAAAATTTGATTGAAGTTGGGGCGGATTTTATCTGTGTTTTAGATCCAATGGCAAGTTTGTTGAATTCTGAAAATATTCAAAAATTTTCTTTGAAAAGTTTGAATGATATTACAAAGATATGTAATAGAAAAAATGTCATTTCTGCACTTCATATTTGTGGAAATATTACCCCTATTATTGAGAATATTTTTTCGGCGAATTTTGATGTTTTAAGCATTGATTCCGAAGATGCCGGCGTAAATATTGCTGAGATTTCAAAAATAATTCCGGAAAATCTTGTTTTAATGGGTAATTTAAATCCAAAAGGAAAATTGTTTTCCGGTACTTCCAAAGAAGTTGAAAGCGAAGTTGTTAAATTGCTAAAGTCGATGAAAGAAAAGCAAAATTTTATTTTGGGAACCGGTTGTGATTTGCCAAAAAATACACCTTTGGAAAATATGATTAGCTTTGTTAATTCGGGCAGAAATTTTTCAAAGTAATTTTCGTAAAACTTAAAAATAACTTGAACAATAATTAGCTAAACTTTTTATTGTATCAAAAGGAGAAAACAATGAGAATTAACCAAAATAACGCTATTTTTGTGATGATCGATATTCAGGAAAAATTTATTCCGGTTATTCCTGATCTTGATTTAATTATTAAGAATTCCTCTATTTTAAACAAATCTGCGGAAATTTTAGGCATTCCGCAAATTGTTACAGAACAATACCCTAAAGGTTTAGGTAAGACCATCAATACTATTTACAGGTCGGAAAATGCAAAAATTTTTGAAAAAAATGGTTTCAGCATTTTTAATGATGAAATAAAAAAACACCTTATTTCTTTAAACAAACAAATTTTGGTTTTATACGGAATTGAAGCTCATATTTGTCTAACTCAAACTGCTTTAGACGCTTTAAAAAATAGTTACAATGTGTATTTTGTGGCTGATGCCGTTTCTTCACGAGATTTATTTAGTAAAGAAATTGCTTTTAGAAGACTTGAACAGGCGGGAGTAAAATTGGTTACCACCGAAATGCTATTGTTTGAAATTCTTGAGTCATCAAAACATCCCAATTTTAAAGAAATATCAAACTTAGTAAAATGATTGATTTTGATAAGAAAGTTAATAGGAAAAATACGAATTGCTTTAAATGGGACATTCCTGAAGTGAAACAAGATGTGATTCCGTTATGGGTAGCTGACATGGATTTTGAAGTACCGAAAGAGATAATTGATGATTTACACAAAAGAATCGATCACGGTATTTTCGGATATTCTTTTCCTCCTGATTCGTATTTTCAAGCTTTTATTGATTGGCAGAAAAAGCGTAATAATTGGATTATCAATAAAGAAAATATTGTTTATTCATCCGGAGTAGTTCCGGCAATAATTATGGCAATTACTTCATTAACAAAAATAAATGACAAAGTTCTTATTCAAACTCCGGTTTACGGACCTTTTGCATCTGCTATTAAAGATCACAACCGGGAATTAGTAGAAAATGAACTAATCTATGAAAATAATTATTATCAAATTGATTTTAAAAATTTAGAAGAAGATTTGTCTAAAAATGTAAAAATGATGATTTTTTGCAGTCCGCATAATCCTATTGGGAGAGTTTGGAAAAAAGAAGAATTGGAAAAGATTTTATCTTTATGCAGAAAATATGATGTAATTCTTGTTAGCGATGAGATACATTCTGATATTATTTTTTCCGGTTATCATCATTATCCGATCGCTAAATTCGCTAATTTGGAAGATAAGATAATTACTCTTATGTCGCCTAGTAAAACTTTTAATATTGCCGGATTGAGATCATCGGTTGCTGTTGTAAATAATGAAAAAATATTGAGAAAATATAAAGCTGAATTTTTCAAATATGATGGGCATTTAGGTAATCTTTTGGGATATACCGGTTTTGAATCGGCATATAAATATGGTGAAAAATGGCTCAATAGATTAATTCCTTATCTTGAAGAAAATGTAAAATTAGTTACTGACTTTTTTGAAAAAGAATTCCCAAAAATTGAAGTTACAAAATCAGAAGGAACTTTTTTATTATGGATAAATTTTGAAAATTTAGGATTAACCGGAACTGATTTACAAGATTTCTTTCTAAATGAAGCAAAAGTACTTTTAGATTTAGGAACAAAATATGGGGAAAAATATGGGAATTTTTTAAGATTTAATATCGGGACAAATAAAGAAATTATTGAAGAATCATTATGTAGAATGAAAAAAGCAATTCAAACCTTGGAGGGTAAATGGCAAGTGTTTTAAAGGAAATTGAAAAATTATATGACGAGCCACCTATAATTTATTTAGACGAAGATAAAGATATTTTTAAGAAATTCATCGAATTGTTGAATGAAGGTGAAATAAGAACTGTTGAGAAAAAAAATGGGAAATGGATTATCAATAAAGCTGTAAAAAAAGGTATTTTAGTGGGATTTAGAATTGGGGAAATAATAAAAATTAAATGTAATTCAAGTTACTATTTTTCTGACAAAAATACGTTTCCTTTGAAAAAAGTATCGATCGAATCAAATATTCGATTGGTTCCGGGTGGTTCGTCAATTAGGACCGGTTCTTATATTGGGAAAAATGTTACAATGATGCCACCAATGTACATAAACACCGGAGCTTACGTTGATGATGGAACAATGATTGATTCACACGCTTTGGTAGGAAGTTGTGCTTATGTTGGAAAACGTGTTCATTTGAGTGCCGGTGCAATTTTGGGAGGAGTTTTAGAACCAATCGGAGCAAATCCTGTAATTATTGAGGATGATGTTTTTATTGGAGGTAATTCCGGGATTTATGAGGGTATTATCGTTAAACAAAAAGCTATAATTGCTGCCGGTGTTACCATAACAGATTCAACACCGATTTATGATGCGGTAAATAAAAAATATTTAGAAAAAAACGAAGATGGAATTAGAGAAATTCCTGAAAAAGCAGTCATAATTAGCGGAACTCGTAAATTAAAATCTGATGAAAATTTCTCAGTTTATTGTCCGATAATCATCAAATATCGTGATGAAAAAAGCGATAATTCGGTAATTTTGGAGTCGGAATTACGTTAATGATTTCCAAAAAATTTACGAAAGTACAAAAATCTGTTATTAGAAAAATTTACGATTCAGCTCATAAAGATGCTATTAATTTAGGATTAGGAGAAATCCAATTTGATGTTTCTCAAAAAATTAAAGATTTTGCCAAAAAAGTTATTGATGAAGAACGTGTACGATACACCCCCAATGCAGGATTAATTGAACTTAGAAATGAAATATCAAAATATTATGATGATGAAATTAGTGCGGAAAATATTTGCGTAACAAATGGGGCAGAGGAAGGTTTGTTCTCTGTTTTAACTGCGATTACCGATTTCGGCGATGAAATTTTAATTTCCGATCCTACTTTTATTGCTTATGAATCCATTATCAATATGGTCGGCGGAAAAGCTGTTAAGTTTGATTTGAATTGTAATGATAATTTTAATATTGATTTTTCTGATTTGAATAAAAAAATATCGGTCAAAACCAAGGCAATTCTCATCAACAATCCTTTAAATCCTACCGGTAGAAAATTGTCTGAACGAGAATTTGAAAAAATAATTAAATTTGCAAAATTAAATAATCTTATTCTTATTTCAGATGAAATATATCGTGAATTGGTTTTCGGCAGTATTCCAAAGAGTTTTCTTAATGAATATGATAATGCCATTGTTATCTCAGGATTATCAAAATCTCATTTGATGACCGGGTGGAGATTAGGTTGGGCAGCTTCTCAAAATAAGGATTTAATGAAAGCAATTACGACAGCTCATCAATATATTGCAACCTGTGCTCCGTTTGTGTCTCAGAAAATAGCGTCATTTGTTGTAAATCAAAATGATGAGGTTGAAAAATTAAAAGAGATTCTTCGAGAGAATAAAGACTATGTCATCAATTTCTTAATTCAGAATAATATTGAATTTATTACTCCGGATTTTGCACCCTATATTTTTATTAAATTGAATTTAGATGATTATGATTTCTGTAAATATTCTGCTAAACATAAGTTAATAATTATTCCGGGTAGCGGATTTGGGAAAAACTCAAAAAATTATGTACGATTAAGCTACGGATTAGAAAAGACAAAACTTATGTTAGGTTTAGAACTTTTTCTAGAAAATCGAAAAAACTATTTGGCACGGGAAAATATCATAATTTAACTTTTTCAATTAAAAACATTGTTATATCGTCCGGGATTTTGTCTTTTTCCAATATACCCATTTGAGTAATGAATGTTTCTTTTGAAAAATTAGATAGGGAACAAATTGAAAGGATAAATTTATTCTTGTCTTCCAATTCTGAGAAATCCATAATATCGTAAATACCGTCCGATAAAAAGAATATTTTATCAAAATCATAAAATTTAATTGTGTAAATTTCAAAATCAACAGATTTTAGTATTCCAACCGGAAAGCTTTTTAAATCAGGAAATGTTGTTTTGCCATTTTTTATTATTATTGGAAAAGGGAATTGTCCGCCATTAGAAGCGATTATTTCTTCTTTTTCTAAATCTATTATTCCATAAAAAATTGTGAGAAATTTTTCAATATTTTCTGCTAAGATTTCATCATTAAGCCGTTTTAAAAGTTTTGCCGGGTGGAAGATGGTATCATCGCCTTCCTTAATATATTCTTCCAGAAAATTATTGATTTTATTTTTCAGAACAATTGTGATAAAAGCTGAAGGTACTCCATGCCCGGAAATATCAGAGAAATAAAAACCTATATGAGTATCATCAATTCTAAAATAGTTCAAAAAATCTCCGCTAACATATTGTGATGGAAATAAATTGTAACTTAATTTAAAGTTGTTAATTACTTTATCGTTTTCCGGTAGCATCTTAAATTGGATTTGCCTGCCGGCTTCTTCATCTTTTTCAATTATTTTAATATTTCTCATCAATTCTTCATTCGCTTTTTCTAAATTGTCCCGATAAGTTTTATTTTCAGCTAATAATTTGCCTTTTTCCAAAGATCTGGTAATTGAAAAATTAAGCACATTAACATCGGTTATCGGTTTGTTAATATAGTCCCAAGCTCCGGCTCTTATGGCTTCTAAAGCTTCTTCAATCAAATCATTTCCTGAAATTACAATAATTGGGGTTTCTTGATCGGTTTTTCGAATTTCTTTTATAAATTCAATTCCATCCATCTTTGGCATGTGTATATCAACCAAAATTAGATCAGGCGATTTTTCTTTATATAATTCAAGACCCTCTTCTCCATTTTCGGCTGTTATTGATTCGTAATTCAATATCTCCAAAGTGTAGTGCATTGTTTCTCTAATCAATTCTTCATCATCAATAACTAAAATTCTAATTTTTCCCATAATATACTCCTCGAAAAATGACATAAATTGTTTCATTTATAGCAATAAAAATATTAGTGAAAATATCTGCCAAGATGGAACGAAAGGTTATAACTTTATACACAATAAATAAATGTATTCTCACAGGTTGTTTTTATCTTCTGTAAATCCTTTTTAAAAAAATTACAAATATGAAATTATATAAGATCTAACCTAACTTTATAAAAGATAATGATTTAAGCAAGGAATATTTTATTATTTTGAGAAAAAAGTTGTCCAAAGAATTTTAATGAATAATAAAGCGACCACAATTATAAAAAAAGGTTTGATTATCTTAGAGCCATTAGTAAGTACCATTTTTGACCCTACAACATTTCCTAAAATTCCAAAAAGAGCTGCCGGAACGGCAAGTGCGAATAAAACTTTTCCGTGAACCAAGAAAGTGGTTAGAGCTGCTATATTAGAGGCGAGATTTATTACTTTGGTATTTCCATTAGCTTTGACAAAATCATAATGAAGTAAGCCGGTAAAAAATAAAATTAAGAATGCTCCGGTTCCCGGTCCGAAAAATCCGTCATAAAATCCGATAATTAAGGACGCAATGATGATTAGGATATATTTTTTTTTATTTGAAATTAGATGAGAATTATTTATTTTCCCCAAATCTTTTTTTACTAATGAAAAAATTAAAATAATTGGAAGCAAAATTAGTAAAAGATAATTTAAAAAGTGCGGGTCTAACATTAAAACGACATTTGTGCCTATTGTCGAACCAATCAAGGCAAATATCGCACTCCAAATGGCAAATTTAATGTCGATTAATCCGTGTTTGAAATATCTCGCTGTCGTGAAAGTTGTGCCAATACAGGATGAAAATTTATTATTTCCCAAAACTAAATGAGGCGGTAATCCGGCAGCCATGTACGCCGGAACTGAGATTAAACCGCCACCACCGGCAATTGAATCAACTAATCCTGCAAAAAAAATCAGTGGTAAAACTATCAAATATGTTGTTAGTGTAATTTCCATTATTTTATCCTATATTCTAACGCAACGTTTCTAATCAAATATGAAGCAGCCCACATCCCCATAATTGCGGGTAGATAACTGATACTGCTTAAAGTTCCACGTTGTCTTCCACGTGTACTTCCTAATTCTTCTTCACTTCCCTCTTCAAAAGCAAATTGCGGTATCGGCTTTTCTAAAGAATAAATTACCGGAATTCCGGATTCGATTCCCCGTCGTCTGAGATATTTTCTAACTCTTTTAGCTAACGGGCAGACATTACTTTTTGAAATGTCATCCAATCTTATTTGAGAAGGATCGAGTTTTCCACCGGCTCCCATAACCGAGATTATTTTAATTTCTTTTTTGTAAGCATCTTCTAAAAGTCCTACTTTTGGATTTAAACTATCGATTGCATCTACAATAAAATCAATATCTTTCAAAAGAAATTCCCGAGATTCTACTGCACAAAAATCATTAAAAATCTCTACTTTGGCATTTGGATTAATATCCAAGATTCGATCTTTCATCGCCTCGGTTTTCAATTTGTTGATATTACTGTGCAGGGCGATGAGTTGCCGATTGATATTTGATTTCGAAACTTTATCAAAATCTACTAATAAAAAATTTTCTATTCCCGAGCGAGCTAAAGCTTCCGTAGCATAAGTTCCAACACCACCTAAACCCATAATTGCGACTCTGTTTTTTTTTAATTTTTCGATACCTTCAGTACCAATTAGCAGCTTTGTCCTTTTTAAAATTTCCATTTAAAATTCCTATTTAATAATGATGTCATTAAAACCGGTATATAAATTAAATCTGTTTCCTCGTGTAAATCCAATGATAAAAATATGATATTTCCAACCTAATCGAATTGTCTCTGAAGTTGGAGCTGAATGCGAGACAATCATGGGGATTTTTGCCCGAATTATTTTCCTAGTTATTTCAGAAGAAATTCTTCCGCTTGTAAACAATATGGTTTTTGAAAGGTCAATTTCTTCTAAAAGAGCTTCGCCTATGATTTTGTCCACGGCATTATGTCGCCCTAAATCTTCTGCAAAAAATAATATTTTATTGGATCGGATTAAAGCTGCTGCGTGAACTCCACCTGTTTCAAGAAATAATTTTGAATCTTTTTGAAATTGTCTTGAAATTTGAGATATCTTTGTAGAATCAATCTCTATTTTGTTCCACTCATTTTCTTTAAGATTTGAATTATTTGAAAGAACTGAACCACAGCCGGAAGTTTTTTCTCCGGTGTTCAAAAATGAATCGATAACTTTTTGCTCAATATCAAGTGTAAAATCAAACCAATTATTCTCAGGAAAATATTCAAAAGCCAAGATTTGATCAGTACTTTGAATTAATCCTTCGGAAAAAATGAAACCGAGAGCTAAATTATCAATCTTATCATCTAAGCAAGAAATCGTAACAAGTTTTTTCATATTAATTGAAATAGTTAACGAAATTTCTCGAATAACAACGTCTGTTTTCCACTTTTTTTGACCATCTCTAACTTGAATTATCTCTGTCAGAATTTTTTTATTATCCATAATCCTATCCAATATTTTTTCCCTTCATTATTAGATTGTAGTTTATTGTAAATATTTTTTATTAATTTGTTTTGCAAATTACGTTTATAAATTGCCATCATGTTTTGATTGATTCAGGTTAAAGACATTAAACTACTGAGTATAGTTATAGGAATTCAGGGTTTTACTTTTATTGTAAAAAGGGAAATGAAATGTTGATAAGATTGATAACGGTTTTGAAAAATTCTATTTGAGAAAAAGATTTGTCTTTATTATCAACAATTTCCAGCCGTTATGATGAATTATTTTCGCATTAATAGTTGTAAAATTCCAAATGATATTTCCTTCTTAATCTGTTCAACAATATATTTCATCCCCTTTTTTCACCGCAAAGTTGTTCACCATTTAGAAGCAATTACGATAAGAGATATTTTTTCTAAGGACTTATCAACATTCGAAAATTTTGCTTATTTGAAGAAATTACCTTTCCGATAATTGCTAAAACATTAACCGAAATGAAGATTAAATCTGCCATTATAGAATTACGTGGTTTTCGCTTTTCAAATAAAAGGACAGGTATCTATTCTTATAAATTAATTTTTTGGAATTATCTTATTCAATTTATGGCTTTGGGTGGATTGGTTATCTTTTGTATTGTGTAAAAAATGAGTGATTAATAAAAAATGTTTTATAATATATAAAAAAGACTTTACAACTTTTTGTTAATATTCAAAATTTTATACACTCCGAGTCTTTATCTTTAAGGAGAATTCTATGAGGAAAGACCGATGGGCTCAAAAGGAAACTTTTGAACCTCCCACCTTTGGAAAGGAGATAAAAAAAAATGGGAGGTTTTATGAGTTATTTATTAACAGACTCAAAAATTGCAAGAGTAAATCTATCGACAAAAAAAATCACAATTGAAAAAATCAACATGGATTTAGCCAAAAAATATCTCGGTGGTCGTGGATATGGAAGCAAAATTCTTTGCGATGAAATCGATCCGAAAATTGATCCTTTAGCAAAAGAAAACAAGATTATTTTTGCTGATGGATTGTTGAGCGGATCTTTTGCTCCAACCGGTGGAAGATATATGGTCATTACTAAAGGTCTTCTAACAGGTACAATCGCAAGTAGTAATTCAGGCGGTTATTTCGGTGCTGAATTAAGAAAATGCGGATTCTTTATGTTGATAATTGAAGGGAAAAGTGAAAAACCTGTTTATCTCGAAATTAAAAATGATGAAATTCAAATTAAAGATGCTACTGATCTTTGGGGATTGGATACATCTAAAACAACTGATTTGTTAAAAGAAAAAATCGGTGTAAAAACTGCTAAAGTTTCTTGTATCGGTCCTGCCGGTGAAAATCTGGTTAAGATTGCCGCAATTATTAATGATAAAGCAAGAGCTGCCGGAAGAACCGGTGTCGGTGCAATTATGGGATCGAAAAATCTTAAAGCAATTGTTGCTGCAGGTAATAAAAAAATCGAGATTGAAAACCTTGAAAAATTCCGAGAAGTAGTAAAAGACAAAATCAAAAAATTAAAAGAAAATCCTGTTACCTCGGAAGGATTACCAACATTCGGAACTAAAGTTTTGGACAACATTATTAATTCAAGTGGAATGTATCCAACTAATAATTTTCAATTAGCAACGTTCAAAGATGTGGATGAAGTTAGTGGAGAAGCTTTAGTTGCAAAAAAATATTTTGTGAAAAATACAGCTTGTTTTGCTTGTCCGATTGGTTGTGGTAGAAAAGTTGTTTTACCGGATGGTCACGAAGGTGAAGGTCCTGAATATGAATCTGGTTGGGCTTTTGGTGCAGATTGCGGAGTTAATGATTTAATTGCTATCACAAAAGCTAATTTTTTATGTAATGAATTAGGATTAGACACGATTTCAGCCGGAACAACTATCGCTGCGGCAATGGAATTATTTGAAAAAGGTTATATCAAAAAAGAAGATTTTGGTGATGCTGTTGAACCAAAATTCGGAAGCTCCGAAGCTGTAGTATATTATACCAAAGCAATGGCTTATCGCGAAGGTCTTGGTGATAAAATGGCGGAAGGATCTTACCGAATGGCAGAAATGTTTGGTCATCCGGAATTATCGATGACTGTCAAAAAACAAGAAATTCCCGCTTATGATCCTCGTGGCGTTCAAGGTCAGGCATTGGAATTTGCAACTTCAAATCGCGGTGCTTGCCATGTTAGAGGCTATTTGATTTCTCCTGAAATTTTAGGATTGCCTGAAAAATTGGAGACCCAAACAACTGACGGTAAAGCAATGTGGGTAAAAATATTCCAAGATCTTTCCGCTACAATTGATGCTGCCGGAATGTGTTTGTTTACATCATTTGCTTTAGGTGCTCAAGATTATGCAGAATTACTATCCGCTGCTTTGTCATGGGATATTAGTGCTGATGATGTGATGAAGATTGGGGAAAGAATATGGAATCTCGAAAGAAAATTCAATTATGAAGCCGGAATTATGCCTGAAGAAGATACGCTTCCTGCAAGATTCCTTAAAGAAGGACTTTCAGATGGACCTCAAAAAGGTGCGGTAGTTAAACTTCATATTACGCTTCCTGATTATTATAAACTCCGTGGTTGGAATCCTGATGGTACAATACCCGAGAGTAAATTAAAAGAACTTGAGATATAAAAAATTTGGAGGGATTTTTCCCTCCTTTTTTTGTGATTTTATTAACAACTGAAGGAAACAGAATGATAAAAGTCAAATTTTTTACCTTATTAAGATTAATTGTGAAAATTAGAGAAGTTCAAATTGAGGCTGATAATATTTGTGTAAAAGATTTTTTGCCTTTATGTGAAGAAAAAGTGAAAGTTAAATTTATTCATAAATTATTGGAAAACGGAAAATTAATTACCGGTACAATTATCCTTATCAATGGTAAAAATATTCATCATCTTGATAAAGAAAAAACTATAATTTAGGATGGTGATTTAGTTGAGTTATTTCCGCCAGGCGGTGGAGGATGATTAAATACGCCAATCTTTTCCAAAAAAACATCAATTTTTGGGGAGCTGATACTCAAGATATTTTGCGGAAAAGCTCAATTTTAATTGCCGGTTGCGGGGGATTAGGTTCCGTAGTTTCGGAAAATTTGGTTAGAAGCGGAATTGGAAAATTAGTGTTAATTGATTATGATAAAGTTGATGTCTCAAATTTGAATCGACAGATTTTGTTCGATCTGGATGATGTAGGAAGTCTTAAAACAGCTGTTACAAAAAGAAAATTGGAGGAATTATAAAAATGATAAAAGTAAAATATATACCATCGTTGTTAGCCCACCAAATAAGAGGAATAACAATAATTGATGATACACACAAGTTAGCGGTTATTAAAAAGGTGAAAAAGATATGATAAAACATAAATTTGATAGAAAAATATTTACATTTAGTTTGTTACTCAAAGACTTAGGTTTTCTTTTATATAAGTTTCCAAAAATAATTGGAGCATTGCGAAACGAAAAGATTAATAAGGCATATATGGAAAAAATAATGACAGTTGTTACCGCTGTTAACGGTTGTACATATTGTACTTGGTTTCACGCAAAACAAGCTGTTTCAAGTGGAATTAGTGAAGATGAAGTAAAAAATATGTTAAAACTTCAATTTGATGCTGATGCGACAGACTTTGAAATGCTTGGATTATTATATGCACAACATTATGCTGAAACAAATAGAAAACCAGACAAAGAAATGACTGATAAATTATTTGAATTTTATGGAGATAATACAGCAAATCATATTATTCTCATTATTCGAATGATTTTCTTTGGAAACTTGCAAGGTAATACGTTTGATGCCTTTTTAAGTAGATTAAAAGGTGATAAAGCAAAAAACAGTAATGTAATTTTTGAAACTATTTTCTTTGTAATAAATGCTCCTATACTACTTCCTATTTTACCATTTATAAAAAAATAGCGAAATTAATAATGACAAAAAACGAAATGCTAACAAAGGCTATACATAATTTTGGCAATATGCTTATATTGAAGTTTATAGTAATAAATAAAATTAGTAGAAAATTGAAATTAATCGTTTTAAAATCCCAAACTACGCATATCCCAACCGTGAATAGCCATTTAACTAATTTAAATTATCTGAAAAAATTTAAAGAGAATGAAACTGATCTCTGAAAGAATAGGCATAACACAGTACTCCACTCCCGAAAAAAGGGCGTGGCAGTGCCACCCATTATACCGATTTAGTAAAAATTAAATCCGGAAGGAAATATGAATAACAAAATACAATGTCCAAATTGTGAACACAGTTTCGAACTTGATAAAGCATCTGATCATGAAAAAAATTGAAAGAACAGCTTTTGCTTTAGAAAAATATGTGAGCTAAATACTTGCAGTCCAATCAATAAATTTCTATTTTTTTTGAGATTTCTCCAATTTTTTATCCAATAAATCCACAATTTCTTTTTCTGCAAAAAATCCTTGATGACGGAAAAATTCTTTCCCGTTTTCGTCTAAAAATATCTGAGTTGGAATCAATTTTATTCCATATTTAATTGCATATTTTCGCCCGGATTTAGCCACAACATCATGAAAAATCACTTTTACACGTTCAGGATATTTAGTTTCGATTTTTTTCATCACCGGTTGCATCATTTTACAGGGAATGCAGTTTACTGATCCCAATTCAATAAAGGTTACTTTTTCTAACTTGTTATTTTGATTTTTATTCGAATTAGATTCCGTAGCAAAAATAGAAAAGCTTAACAAAACCATCATCATAAATAAAATATTCTTCATTTTTTCTCCTGAAATTAGTAAATTTTCCAAATCAAATAAATTCCGGCAATAATGACAAGAATGCCCGATAATTTTTTCACAATTAAAATTCCTTTGGAATTGTCACTCCAATTTAAATATTTCTGAACAATTTTGCTAAATGTACCAAAAAATATAATTACGGAACAATGTCCCAATCCATAAGAAATTATTAGAACTATACCGAAAATTAAATGCGATGCTGTTGATAATTTAAAGGCAATCGATAGTATAGGTGCCATGTAGGCAAAAGTGCATGGACCGAGAGCAATCCCGAAAATTAATCCTAAAATAAAAGCAGCAAATAAGCCTTTTTTCTTAAATTTTGGTTGATTCATACTTCCTAAAAATGGTAATGGAATTATTCCCAATAAGTTTAATCCTATCAAAAAGAAAATTATTGCAACAAAATAATTTCCAAATGAACCGATATCTCCGAGCATTCTTCCGGTTAATGACGTAATAACACCTATCAAAGCAATAGTTGATAAAATCCCCACTGAAAATAAGCTTGAAATCAAAAATGCTCTTCTTGTTGAAATCTCCTTCTGTTCACTGATAAAGCCTATCACCAACGGAATACTTGATAGATGGCATGGACTTAATAAAATACTTAAAATTCCCCAACAAAAAGCCGCTAGAATTGCTAACAAAGGTGCCCCATTCAAAGTCGATGACAATAAACCGAAAATATTATTTAACATATTTTTCTTTCCTAAGTTTTAAGTTTGAAAATGGACTATCAGAAAATTACAGATAGTCCAGAAATCCTTGCTTATTTATCTTCCTTGTTAGCAAGATATTTCAATAACTTGCCTGGTTTAAACTCATTGGCAATCTCTAAATATCCGCCTTCAAGAATTCTTACATTATCATAACCCATACCGCGTAAATATAGATAAACCATTGTGGATCTTACTCCGGAAGAACAAAAAACTCCCACCAATTTATTTTTAGGAATTTCATTTATCCTTTCCGAAATTTCGCATATTGGAATATGAATTACCGGTACGTGATATAATAAACCAAACGATAACGTGTTAAATTCTTCGTTAGATCTTACATCAAGAAACAGAGAATCTTTTTCTGAAAAATGAGCTGAAGGTGAAATTTTATGTTTTCCACTTCCAAAGAATTCCAATGACATTGATTTTAGTACTTTTTCTAAATTATTCATGTTTTCCCCTACAATTTATTAGTTAATATTTTTTCTAATTTTTTTTTGGCTGGAATTTTACCGATCAAAACTACATCTTCATTTACAACCAACGCCGGAGTCATCATAACTCCGTAATCCATAATTTCATCAATTTTGGTAACTTTTTCAACAATCGCTTCAAGGTGCAAATCCGCTATAACTTCTCGAACAACTTTTTCCAATTTTAAACAATTCGGACAACCTGTTCCTAATATTTTTACTAACATTTACCTCTCCTCTTTTTCTTTAATTAATTCCGTTATTTTTTCTATCGTCAAAAGTTTACCGACGGAAACAACTTCTTCATTAATAACTAAAGCCGGCACCATCATAACTCCGAAATCCACGATTTCATCGATTGATGAAATTTTAATTACTTCTGCTGAACTTTTCATTTTTTCAACAGCTTCTCGGACATTCTTTTCAAGTAAAAGACAATTTTTACATCCGGTTCCCAATACTTTTATAATCATTTAATAACTCCTTTAATATTTTTTACTTTGAATATGTTTAGCCAAAAAATGTGCCAAATATTACGCCTGAAATCGTAGCCATCACCATCACAATTGAAACATAAACTATTGTTTTTTTAGTTCCCATTACACTTCTAATAACTAACATATTTGGAAGAGACAGTGCCGGACCTGCCAAAAGTAAAGCCAATGCCGGACCTTTTCCCATTCCACTTCCTAACAATCCCTGTAAAATCGGTACTTCCGTCAAAGTAGCAAAATACATAAACGCTCCGCTTATAGAAGCAAACAAATTTGCTCCAATAGAATTTCCTCCGACAAGTTTTACAATCCATTCGGAAGAAATTAAACCTTCATGACCGGGTCTTCCCAACAATGAGCCTGCAATTAGAACACCAAAAAATAGTAGTGGTAAAATTTGTTTTGCAAATCCCCAAGTTGCTGCAAACCAATCACCTAATTCATCATCAGAGGTACTTGTGAAATATGATAGCCCAATAATTCCGGTAACAAAAGTAAACATCGGATTGTGTTTGAAAACAAAAAATGAAATGATGGTTGTAAAAACAATAGTGAGAATTTTCCATACTTTCATTTTAAAAATTTTATTTAAAACTATTCCAAAGGATATTCCTAATATTGAAGTTATTATCCATTTGGCATTGTAAATAGTTGCCCAAACTCCGGAATCTATAGTTGGTTTTCCCCAATTAGCAAAAATTAAAATTAAAACCATTATCCCAAAATGAACAATTTCTTGCCATAATGGTCGCGTAACTTCAGGTTCCGGCATTAACATTTGTTTTTTAACTTTTTCCTTTTCTTCTTTTCTGAAAATAAAAGCCATCAATAATCCAATAATAACACTGAAAAGTATCGCGCCAACTGCTCTGGCAATTCCAATTTCAACACCCAAAACTCTTGCAGTTAAAATTATCGCCAAAACATTAATTGCGGGACCGGAATATAAAAAAGCTGTTGCCGGTCCAAGACCTGCACCACGTTTATAAATTCCACTAAACAGCGGTAAGATTGTACATGAACAAACAGCTAAAATTGCACCCGAAACCGATGCTACGGCATAAGCTGTTACTTTCTTTGCTCTTGCTCCAAGATACTTAATCACTGACGCTTGACTAATAAAAACACTAATCGCTCCGGCAATAAACAAAGCCGGAAGTAAGCACAGAATAACGTGTAATTGAGCATATTCTTTTAGCATAAACATTGATTCCATTATCGCATTTTGAAACCTATGAGAACTAACCGGCAAAAAATAAGAGAGAAGGAAAACCGTAACCATAGTAACTAACATTTTCCATTCATTTTTCCATTTCATTAAACCTCCAAATAAAAAAATCATCCTTATTTCGTCTTTTTGCGAAATGACTAAATATTGTCAACTTTTTATTATTTAGATTTAAGATTAATGCCCATAGTTGTATTTCTAAAATAATTTTTAAGAATAATGGCACAGCAAACAATACTCATTTTCGAACGACAATTTATCGAAAACATCTATTGCTACCAAAAGATTTGGTTTTCAAAATAAATTACTTATATGTTACTTTTCTACAAAGCCTCTTATTACATCCAAATCGTAAAAATCCCTTCTTCGTCACTATGTGTAAATTTTTTATCTTTGTTTTTGCTCATGATAATCATATATCCATTTTGAGCATGTTCACGTCTGAGATAATCTTTGATTTGCTCAATTCCCTGTTTATGATATTTTTCGCCGTACCATAATTTTAACTCAATAATAAACTTTTCATCCTTAAAAAGTACAATCACATCAAGACGACGTTCCGCACTAATTTGAGCTTCTTTATAACTAAATCCCGTCCCGTTTATAATTGGTTTTAAAAAAACGAGGAAAAGCATTCTTAGATTATTTTCCAGGAATTCATCGCTTTTAAGCAAATCGCTGTTTGAATATTTTTCTTCAATAACTTCACTAAATTTTAGCAAAACTTTTTTTATATCCAGTTTTCCGTTTGGTTTGAGATAGATACTTTGAACTGTATTGAAATATCTTTTTGATGTTTCCAATTTGCTAACAAAATAATCACTAATATATTCTTCATAAATTTTGTTATGAATTACCACTTTCCCTTGATAATTTCTAATTA
>JAMOQM010000028.1 GCA_027064005.1 Candidatus Cloacimonadota bacterium
ATTAACAATGCAATCCCAACTAACACGAATAAATAGCCAATAATATTTTTAAGTATAATAATAATAACTTGAATGATTGGATGCTTTGAAGCTTTTTTAACACGCACCGGATGCAGAAAATAATCATCAGGAATGTTTAAAATACCCCAAGGCAATAACAAAATTGCTAATACGGAAACTAATATTGATCCACTTCCAAACCAAATTATTATTGATTGGTTTTCTTTAATAAAATCCATTATTATACTTCCCATTGCCTCTCCTATTTGATATTTACGAATATTTGAATTAGATCTTTCTAAAATTTAGATTATATAAAATAGAATCAACTATTTTTTCGTCAAATCTGTTAATTTGCTATTTTACACATGGAAACTAGAAAGCAAAGTAGTTCAAAGTACTGAATTTTATTTGTTAAATAATTGACAAAAAGCTTTCAAAAATAACCTTAAGACATATATGTGACTCATTTGTTTTAATAGTAAGGTAATTTTAAAAATAAACATCTTTGTTTTATAAATTTCATCACAAAGATTAATACGCTTCTCTTTACCAAAGGGTAATTTAATAAATTAGGTAAATGGTTATTAGAAAAAAACAAGGTAGAAAAAAATGTTAGTAACGAGGAAAATATGTTCTGGCAATTTTGATAGTTTTTCAGCAAAAATGTTATTAAGAACCTCTTTTGGGAATTATTGTTAACCTTTCACGAATATCTATAAGCTGGTTATGCCTACCTTAGAAGTGGAAGCGGGTACAGATGTTAGCAGTAATTAGCAATTAAATGAGTTCTGCATAATTAGCAGAAAAATAGAGTGAAAATTTAGATAAGCATTGATCAGCTATCTGGCAAAGTCATTCTTTTTTAGATTTTGATGGTAACTTTGATCAAGATAGAGATATAATTAGTTCTTTAAATACAAATAAGTGATTTTGGGCGTGTTCAGCTATGGAGTTGTCCTCAACAACATCCTGTTATAGAAATCATAACATCTTCTATAGAAACGACTTCAAAGATTTTCCGAGTAAAGCAAACCCTACGATGTTCTCAATAGCTTTCATTGAATAACACTTTGGATTTTCCCAACCGAGATGTTGCAGAAAAGCATTTACTCTTTCCACAGATTGTCT
Source organism: Candidatus Cloacimonadota bacterium (assembly GCA_027064005.1). Taxonomy (GTDB): domain Bacteria; phylum Cloacimonadota; class Cloacimonadia; order Cloacimonadales; family JAMOQM01; genus JAMOQM01. The sequence continues at coordinate 1,132 of JAMOQM010000028.1, forward strand.
TTTCGGATACATTTTTTGGAATGAAGGCGAATGCTGCTGCACTTCACCGGGAAAAGGTTTTCTGACCTGAAATGTTCTTGTGCATCCTCTTTTGTCGGAAGTTTTGAGATTGCAAAAAGGTCTCGACAATGGACATTTAAATCTTACTCTAAATCTGTCTTGTTTTTCTTCATACCAGAAGCTGTCTAACTTCATTTTCAGTTCGTTCTTACAGATAGGAATTTCGATGGGTTCATCTTTTGAGTTCTTTTTGTTCTCAGGAATATAAGATTTCCCATTGAAATACAGATGGAATACTTCGAAGATTTTCTTAACAAAATATCCTTTATCAGCCAATTGAGCTAACTTGCTTTGATACAGCTCCGGATATAGTTCTATCAACTTCGTGTAAAGTGGTATGGCTATATCAAAATCTTTCTTGTTATTCTCAGCGAGTTTGAAAGTTAGCGGATTATCATTTTCGGCATCAACGATGATATGAATTCGATATCCCCAGAAGAAAAATGTCATTACTTTGTTAGTGTTTTCATCATTTGTTTTTGAGAGATAGGACAGTGTAGCTTCTTCGTTTCTTTTCGGTTTTTGTGTTTTATCAGATAGATTTTTCTTGAATGCTTTTGGATTGTTTTCTCTGGTGTTTGCTTTTATCGGTTTCGAATCGATAGCTATAACTTTTGGCAGATTTCCAGCATATTTTTTTTTGTTTATCTGTGCCAAAAGCTTTCTGAGAATCTCAGGATCAAAGGAATTGATAAATCGATAGAATTTAGAATTATGCGGTATTGTTGATCCAAAACCAAGAACATAACGGCTGAAATAAGGTTTACATTTTAGTTCTCTGATCAATTGAGGAATCGATCGATAACCTTCCAAAGCATAAAAAATGAAAGCTTTTATCATGGAGTGATTATCGTAACCATTGGGACCGGCACCGAATTGATAGCGTTGGATACCGCTCAAATCAAGATGTTCGAACATTTTTGAGTACTCAACAACAGCCGGAGTGTTCATTTCGTCGGATGAGTATTCGAATGGAAACTCATCTTGTAAAATAACATGTGAATATTTCATCTTGGCTCCTTTTAATTTATTATCCTATAAGACTATAAGACAATTATTTGTCGGTTAGGAGGTAGTCAAGATGATTTTGTGAATTTTAACTTATTTTATTGCAATAAGTTATGAATTATAAAAAAGACTTTATACCTAAACATAAAGGAGGTTTTATGAGAGAAATTATTATGCAAAGATTTAACGAAGGAAAATTCAAAATTATTAAAAAATTGTTAAGATATAGATTAGATAGAGTTAATAACTTCGGATTTTTTAAAATCAGTTCTATAATATCATCAATGAATGAAATGCAATTACTAGCATTGCCTGAAGCAACTATAATAACTATAATTTTCAATTATCAAATTGAGAAAATTAATGAAAATAATCATAGTTATAAATCTAGCTTAAAATTTATTAATCAAATTAAGAGCTATTAGTATTTTATATAAAAGTGCCTAACACGCAGCTCCACTCTCAGATTGAGAGAAAAGCAAGAAGAGCGTGGCAGCTGCCACTCATTAGTGGCAATTAGGAGAAAAATGTTACAAAAAATTGACAAAATTTTTGAAGATATAAAAAGTTTCGAAACTCAGAGATTATTATTAATTCCAACAACCAAAGATGACTTTGAATTCTTTAGGACAATGTTTACAAACAAAAATATTATGGAATTTTCCAGATTGTCTCACAAAAAGAGTGTCGTAGATTTGAAAACTGATTTTGAGCGAATTCTTTCATTAAAAGAGCGAAAGTTTTTATTTGTCTGGAAAGTGATTTTAAAAGAAAACAACAAACTAATCGGAAGAATAAATATTGGTTCAATTGTACGTAAATCTTCAAGACTTGATTTAGGTTTTGTACTCTTACCTGAGTTTTGGAGTATTGGTATAATGAGTGAAGCAGTTAATGAAATCATCAAATATTTATTCAATGATATCAATATTCATAAAATTACTGCAACAACTAATAATAAAAACATCCGTTCAAAAAAACTATTAGAGAAATTTGGTTTTAATCTTGAAGGAATTCTAAAAGAGCATACTTATTATGCAAAACAAAATAGATATATTGACGAAGCTAGTTATGGGTTATTAAAAAAAACATAATCATAAAGAATAAAAGGAGAGAGCTTTTGAATATTCAATGGAAGCGACAACATATCAATAATGCTTGTGTTCCTGCTTGTGTAGCAATGTTATTAAGTCAGCATAATATCAAAAAAGAAGATTTTGAAATAATCTTTGAATCAAAAAGACCTTATTTAATAAAATTTAATAAATCTCAAAATGCTTTTAATGCAGGAGTTTTAGTTCAATTTCCAGAAATCGTAAATATTGTAGCAAACAAGTATAATTTTGAAGTGATTAATAATGATTTTGAGAATTTTTGTGATTATTTCAAATATGCAAAAAATCTAATAAAAAAAGATATAGCATTTTTTACAAGTGTAGCTCAAGGCTATATTCCATCAGTTGGCTATAAACAAAATAAAAATAAAAGAGGACACGCTGTTATTGTCTATAA
>JAMOQM010000029.1 GCA_027064005.1 Candidatus Cloacimonadota bacterium
TATAATAATGAGATCAGAGAAACTCAAACTATTGATTTAATAAAAGGTTGGAATAAATTAAATTTTACATTCCCCGGGGAAAATCCTTCTAATTATTATTGTAATCTAATTGCCTCGGGTGTTGCAAATGAAACTTATTCTATCAATTCAAGTCATAATTATATATTTAATAACGAAACAGATTGTTACGAAAATAGTGATATAGAATTTTGTTTTGATAATAAATTATTACATTCCGGTTGGAATTGGGAATCGTTTCCAAAACTGGATAGGTCAAATAATGAAGCAGTAAACGCTGTTGATGAGTTTGAAACTTTTGTGAATGATAATGATAACTTTATATGGGATTCAACATTTGATTTATCATATAATATTCATGAATATCACCAATGGTCAGATAACCCATTTGATTTACTTAGTTCGGATGGTGGGAAATTAAAAACAATTCCAGCTGAAAATAGAGAATATGTTGCTCAAGGTTCAAGACTTAATCATGGAACTGAAGTTGAGCTAACTACTGGCTGGAATTGGATAGGTTATTGGTTGCCACATAGTGAAATGATAGATGTTGCTTTTGGAGATAATTACGATAAAGTTGAAAAAATTAAATCGGAAGATTGGTATTTTGATAAGATGGAAAATGAAAGAAGCGTTACTGATCCTGAAATTCTTCCGAGTGCCAAATTAAAACCACTGCATTATGGCGAAGGATATTATGTGTACTTGAAAGCGGGAATACCAAATTTTCAATGGTATCTTGATCAAACTTCCCGATCTAAAAATTATGTAAAAAAAGAACCTGATAATTTTTTTTATACTAAAAAAGCGGATTATGAAGTAATTGATGTCGTTGATATTGATCCTGAAATTCAAGAAATCGGAGTCTTTGAAAATAGGATTTGTGTGGGTGGAGTAAAAGTCGATGAGAATTCCGAACAAATTTTGATTTATTCTGACAGAATGAATCGTGAAACAAGCAAATTCACTTTTGAAGTAATTACCGGCAGAGGAGATTCGCAGGCAATTCTTGATTATAAAATCTATAACGCAAATGAAGGCGATTTTGCAGAAGGTGTTATTTTGTCCGGTCATCAGGATTATTCAATTGTAAAACTCGGTAAACGAGGAGAAAATAATGATGTTCCGGTAATAGACTCAATTATTCACAGCAGTTATCCAAATCCGTTTAATCCGAAAACAACAATTTCCTTTGATTTACCTCGGAGCAAAATTGTAGATATTTCAATTTTTAATATCAAAGGACAGAAAGTTATAACTTTGGTTTCAAGCTTTAAAGAACAAGGTTCGCATTCAGTTGTTTGGAATGGTAATGATGCTAACGGAAAAACGGTTGGTTCAGGAATCTTTTTCTATAAGATTAAGACAGCAAACGAAACAGCTGTTAGTAAACTTTTAATGCTGAAATAAAATTAAAGACGACACCTTCGGAAGTTCCGGTATTACCGGATTCCGAATGGTGTTTTTGAGGAGATATTTTGAAAATAAAATGTTTGATATTATTTATTGCCGTCAGTTTCTGTTCGTTTCTAAATTCAATAATTCACGAAATAAAACAAGACGGTACGGGCAATTTTGAAACAATTCAGGCGGGAGTTGATGCTTCAACCGATAATGATACAATTCTTGTTTATCCCGGATTATATTTTGAGAATATTTTTATTCAAAATAAACAAATTACACTTGGAAGTTTGCTTTTAACAACAGGAGACGAAAGCTATAAAAATACAACAATTATTGATGGAAATGAGTCAAATAGCTGTCTTCGATTATTTGATTGTGTAGATACAGTTTCAGTTGCAGGTTTTACTTTGCAACATGGAATCGGAGGACAAATTCATGAAGAGTCTGCTCTACTTGGCGGAGGAATACTCTTAAAGAATTCAAATGCAAAAATTTATAACTGCAATATAACTAATAATACTGCTGATTCAGGAGGTGGTATTTGTTCAACTTATGATTCTTATATGTTTCTTAGTGAAGTCAGTATTTTCAAAAATAAAGTAGTAGGAGCAGGTGGTGGAATTATTGCAGAATTCATTCAATTTGATCCAATAAATTTATGCAATATCTATAATAATTATGCATCACAAGCAAATGATTTTTTTAAGGGTTCGGATTTCCCGTTTGTTGAAGTAATTGTTGATACATTTACAGTTGCTAATCCAAGTATTTATTATATTGCACATATTGACCATTATGCGGTTTCTCATCCGGATTTAATTAGTTTATCTATGCAAAATGCTTATTTTGAACAGATTGAACATGATCTTTATGTTTCTCCTGAAGGAAACGATAATAATAGTGGAATTTCAGAAGATGAACCTTTCCAAACAATAGCACATGCACTCACTGTTATAAAATCAGATAGCTTGAATCAAAGAACAATACATCTTGCAAACGGTGTTTATTCTCAAAGCCAAAACAATCAATGGTTAGCTATTCATCCTAAAGGATATGTTTCAATTATAGGTGAATCTATGGAAAATACGATTTTAGATGCTGAAAATTCTTTTTTATCCTTTTATAATAGGTTCGGAGATTTTACTTATAAACTGAAAAATTTCACAATATCAAATGTAGAAAGAGCAGATTTTTTTGCTACTTTGCTAAAATTTTCAACTTCTACTCCTAACTATAAAAATGTATATCTTGAGAATATAAAAATAACTAATTCTAAAGTTAGTCAATATCTGTTATCTATGCAAGGTGTAAATTTATATGCAAAAAATGTACAATTTATTGATAATTTTGGTGGAGATGTAGTTACAATATTTTCCAATACAAATCATCAAGAACAAATAGTTTTTGAAAACTGTAGAATAATAAACCATCAGCATTGGAATGTCTTGGAAGACCCTCGCTCAAGACCAATAGCTTTTGTTGGGACTTCTTCAACAGAATATGAAATGCCTACATTCACACTAATAAACACAGAAATCAATAATTGTTATGATAATGAATGGATTGCAAATTGGTCATCAGCTGGCATTTTTACTTCTTGGTTTCTAAATCTTAATCTTATAAATTGTACAATAGGAGATAATTCAGGAAATTCACCGAGTGCGTATGCTATTAAATGCAATGATCCAAATTGTGGCATAGATATATATAACTCAATAATTTATGGCAACTCACCACATCAAATAGGTCTTTTTGGTAATGGTGATTCAGGGAATCCAACCGTGCTGAATATTAAAAATTCTTTAATAGATCCGGTAGATGATGACGTTTATGATTTTTTCGGTAATAATGAAATCAACTGGCTTGGAGGAAATTTGAGGGAAGATCCTCTTTGGAATATTTCTACAGATAATCAATATTTTCTTTCGGAAGATTCTCCTTGCATCGATGCCGGGACTTTGGAGTTACCGGACGGAATCGTACTTCCTGAATTTGACCTTGCCGGGAATCCTCGAA
>JAMOQM010000030.1 GCA_027064005.1 Candidatus Cloacimonadota bacterium
AAATCAGCAAAGCGACGATAGGAATCGTCGCCTTCTATTTCATCAAAAGGCATTTTTTGACATTAACGTCTTTTCCATCCACATTCAATTTATAAAAATAAACACCGGAGCTGACATCTTGATTTTTATCGTTCTTTCCGTTCCAAATAAGAGAATGTTTTCCTTTTGGATATTTTTCATTAGTAAGAGTTTTGACTTTCTGACCTTTGATATTGTAAATTGTCAAATCAACATCTCCTGATTTCGGTAAATCAAAAGAAATGGTGGTGCCGGAACCACGATTGGAAGGGGAATGGAACGGGTTGGGGTAATTTGTTAGTTTATATTTTCCATTATTTATGACAAAATTATCATCATTCGCAATATTCGGATTCCATTCGTAAGCTCCCATATCTACTCCGTTACCATAAATTCGAGGATTCCCGGCAAGGTCAAATTCAGGAAGTACGATTCCGTCCGGTAACTCTAAAGTCCCGGCATCAATACAAGGAGAATCTTCCGAAAGAAAATATTGATTATCTGTAGAAATATTCCAAAGCGGATCTTCTCTTAAATTTCCTCCAAGCCAATTAATTTCATTATTACCGAAAAAATCATAAACTTGTCCGTTTCCTTCTTGAATAAGAGAATTCTTTATATTCAAAATATATGGGTATGATTCTGTAGAATTATTTTCCAATACTATTTGACGAGGCGTATTTCCATAAATTATAGAATTATAAATATTCATAATGCTATTTTCTTGATAGCCAAAAATTGCCGCCCCCCTATCTGCCGATGATGAATTATCTCCAATTGTACAATTAATAATATTTATTTTAGAGTTCCAAGCCGTAGAAATTCCCCCTGCAGATTGTGGCCATAAATGACAATTATCATGACAATTATTTATTTCGCAATTAATCATTGTATATTCAGGAAAATCATGAGGATTATTTGAAATTACTCCGACAAACGCAATTGGTCTGGCATAGAAAGATGGATCAATATTAACCCATTGATAATTTTTGATTATACGACAATTTGTTAATGTTATTTTTTCATTGCTAGTATCCCTGCTATTCCAAAACAATATTCCGCCATTATCGAAATTGTTTAAAAGATTGACATTGTTCAATTTAATATTTAACCGAGTGCTATAAATCTGTTCATTTTTGGTTTTTGAATTTTCGATATTGATGTTTTCAAGATTAACGTATTTAGATACTCCGGCAAATCTTTCAAAATCTATATTACCTAATATTATATTCTTTCCATTAATAAAATCGAGATTACGAAAAGTATAACTAAAATTACCTTCTTCATCAAGAATAAATCCTGAAAGTTCCTCAGCATCAATGACCGTATTTTGTACAGACTCACCAATAACTGAAACATATTCTTTGGCATGAATTGGTAACCACTGATTATTAAGATTTTGAGAATATACTCCGTTTGATAGATATATTGTTCGATGATTTAGGCTATCAGATTTTATCATAGTTAAAGCGTGAGCAATTGTTTGAAAAGGGTCATCTATCGATAGACCTGAGTTGGAATCATCACCATCCGGAGAGACATAAATATCTTGTTCTATTTGTTCAAAATATGAATGTTGCATACTAAGGTTTATTAATTCCGGATGGATATTCCCAAATGGATCCATATGTGCTATATAATATATTGAGGGATTTGCTACCGTAAAAGTATCAACAATTACATCAATAAAAGGAGTTTCTTCTCCTTTAAAAAAATCACTACAACAAGTCCCATAATTGTTATAGATATTACAAAGATTTTCATTATCAAAATATAATCTTGAATTATCAGATTGATTCATGCCGGCAACTCCAACTCCTCCTCCTTTAGTTCTGCTTTTATTATCATGAATAGAAACATCACTCAAGTAGGTTTTTGAGTCAAAAACAGAAATGCCACCTCCTATCCCCAGAGAAGTATTTTCTTTTACAACACAATCTGATATTTTTGTGATAGATAAAAAAATCAATATTCCTCCTCCACATGCTGCAGTGGGAGTATCTTCAAATAGTTTTGTTCCTTTACCATGTTGCATCGTAAAACCTATAATATTAACCGAATCATTAAAAACAGGTTCTTGACCCCAAATATATTCTTCTCTTACCTGAATGCAACTGTTTGTTTGATTACCATCAATAATAGTTGAATATTTGTAAGATTGATTTCCGGTTGTGAGAGTTAGACTTCCAAGGGTTATTGATTTTTCTTGAATAATAATATTTTCAAAATATGTTCCGGGATAAACCAAAACCGTGTCATTATCAACAGCTTCATCTACTCCGGCTTGAATATTTGTAAAATCACCTGTCCCGTCTTGTTTTATTTCATAAGTTGTTGAATAAAGAAAAGAATAAAAAACAATGGTGAATATGATTAATATTTTTGATTTCATAAATTCTCCTTAAATTTAAGAACATTCTAAATGATCAAAGATCTTTCAAATTTTCATAATTTCCCTGAATCATTTTTTTAAATACCCATTCGAAATCCGGTAATACCGAAACTTCCGAATGGGGGTTATTTTTATTTCAGCATTAAAAGTTTACTTATAACCGATTCATTTATAGTTTTAATTTGATAAAAATATATTCCTGAACCTACGTTATTACTATTATCATCTTTCCCTGTCCAAATTACAGAATGTACTCCTTTTGATAGCAATTCATTTTTTAGTGTTTTTACTTTTTGCCCCTTTATATTAAATATGGAAATTTTTACATTTTCAGCTTTCGGTAACTCAAAAGAAATTGTGGTTCCTAAACTACGACTGCTTCCAGACAGTTTGAAAGGATTGGGATAACAACTATGTTTTAAGATTTTATTTATTTCCGGATGAAGATTCTCCCGTTTAACCAATTTTACAATTGAATATTCTTGATGTCCCGGAATAATATGGTTATCTGTAAAAATTCCGGTATTTTTTTCATAGACTTTATAGTTAGAAACTATTTTATTACTTCTCCCGGTAACAACTTCAAAAGTAAATTCGCTCTCATTTCTATTCATTCGATCGGAATACACAAGAATCTGTTCGGAATTCTCATCGACTTTTACTCCACCCACACAAACATCATTTTCAAAGACTCCGATTTCTTGAATTTCAGGATCAATATCAACGACATCAATTACTTCATAATCCGCTTTTTTAGTATAAGAAAAATTATCAGGTTCTTTCTTTACATAATTTTTAGATCGGGAAGTTTGATCAAGATGCCATTGGAAATTCGGTATTCCCGCTTTCAAGTACACATAATATCCTTCGCCATAATGCAGTGGTTTTAATTTGGCACTCGGAAGAATTTCCGGATCAGTAACGCCTCTTTCATTTTCCATCTTATCAAAATACCAATTTTCCGATTTTATTTTTTCGACTTTATCCCAATTATCTCCAAAAGCTACATCTATCATTTCACTATGTGGCAACCAATAACCTATCCAATACCAACCTGCATTTAAACTTATCGTTGTTGTCGGAGATAAAACGGTTCCGGTTGCTATATAAATTCTATTGTTTGGGGGAAGAAATTGAAATTTTTCACCGTCACTGCTCTTTAAGTTAGCATCGGCATTATGCCAACTAGTATTATTTTTTTGCAAGTATCCAAAATTTCCCAAACTTTCAAATTTTGTAAAATCATTAGGAATCATACTCATAAAGATAGGGACAGCGAGAACCGGATTATTATTCTCCCTATCCAATTTTGGAAAAGATTCCCAATTCCAACCGGGATGTAATAATTTGTTATCAAAACAAAATTCTATATCACTATTTTCGTAACAATCAGTTTCGTTATTATAAGTGTAATTAGTGGTTGAATTAAGCGTATAAGTTTCATTTGCTACTCCGTTAGCAGTTACTTCAACATGACAAGCATCAATATTATTTTGAATTGCGCCGTAATAAAAATCTTCAAATAAAACAGCATTCCAGCCTTTGGTTAAATTTACATTTTGACTTCTCAAAGTTATATTATAATCGCTTACAATATTTACGATTGCATTATTGATAGGAATATTGGAATATATGTAATATTTCACATTATCAGGATTTAAAAAAGCTCTAACTATTAATTCTTGATTTGCAAATAGAAAGGTTGATAAAAAAAACAAGATAAAAAGGATAAGGGTATTTTTAATTATAGTACGTAAAAACATTTTTGTTTCTCTTTTATGATTATGTTAAAGTTATTTTTTTGATTTTGAAAATTAACGAAATATCTTTTATGAAAACATAACCTCCAAAATCTCATTGTTACTCCCTATAATTTTAATTATTTGCAAATTTACGGTTGAGAAAATAAGAGTCAACATCTTTTTTTAAGAGGTTAATTATTTCTATAAATTTAAAGAAAACTTACAACAAACTTTCACGGACAGACACAAAAATGTAGAGACAAGGTAATCTTATCTCTACAATATTAATTTTCTGTCAATGGCAATTAAATCCGGTACAGTTTTGGAAGTCAAAACCGGTACACTTTATTGTGTCATTTTATAATGCCGTTAAAAAAAAAGAAAACCTCTTAATCTAAGAGGTTTTCGCTAAAATACAATGTTACGTCAGGTTTTTAATTTAGTAAATTTACATACATTAATTATTTTGATTGCAGATATTCTATCGCACTCAAAGCGGCAATAGTTCCATCCGAAACAGCTGTTGTAACCTGTCTAAATTTCTTTTGAATAACATCTCCAGCCGCAAAAACGCCATCGACATTAGTTTTCATATTTGAATCGACAATTATCTCATTTCGTTCATTAACACTAATTTCATCTTTAAATTTATCAACATTTGGAATATATCCAATATAAATGAAAACACCATCTGTAGTAATTTCTTTAATCTCAGCAGTATTTTTATCTTGATATTTAACACCGGAAAGATGATTCTCTCCCAAAAATCCTTTCACGTCTGCGTTAAGGATAAATGATATTTTTTCATTATTTGTTGCTTCATAAATGGCTTTTTCGTGTGCTTGAAAATTATCAAATTGATGCAAAATAGTTATTGATTTCACCCATTTTGTTAACGAAACAGCTTCTTCCAAAGCGGAATTTCCACCACCAATTACAACGACATCTTTATCTGTATAAAAATCTCCGTCGCAAGTAGCACAATAAGATATTCCTAAACCTTTGAATTTTTCTTCGTTGGAAACCCCAAGTGTACGAGGTTTCCCACCGGTTGCGATAACAATTACATCGGCGGTGAAAACTTCATCATCATCAATTTCTACCATTTTTTTTGAAGATTTTAAATCCAATTTTGTGATTTCCACATTAGACTCAATTTTACACCCAAAAGATTTTGCTTGTTCTTTCATTATTTGTGAAATATTGCGTCCGCTATCTTCTAAAACTCCGGGATAATTAGCAACAGCGTGAGTTAAAACCATCTGTCCGCCAATTGATCCTTCGTTAATAATCAAAGTTTTTAAATTAGCTCTGGAGAGGTAAATTCCGGCGGTTAATCCTGCCGGACCACCACCGAGAACGATTGCATCAAAGTGAGTTACATCCATTTTAACTCCCGTTATTTTGCAAAATACTCATCTAAAATTGTTTTAACTTGTTTTTTATTTTGAATACTGGTTGTTGCTTTAACCGCTTCACCATTTTTATAATAAAAGGTGAAAGGTAATCCCATAAATGTTCTAGCTAAAGGATGATTTCGAATAACGTGTGCGTGAGGAGCATCAAATTCCATATCATAGAATTTTACGTGCGGATATTTTTCTTCAAGATTTTCCATAATATCATAAACAGGTAAACACATTGGTCCCATTCTTCCACAGCAAACCATTACATTTTCATTGTTATTGATAATCTCATTAAATTGTTCTTCACTTTCAATATGTTTTAAATTTGTTCTTAACATCTTTTACTCCTAATTTTTTAATAATAATATCAATATAACGATTTATTTGACACTAACAAATTTTAATTTAATCTCACAGTGAATTTTTCAAATCTCTTTTTTAAATTGGAATTACTTTTTTGAAGAAAAAAATGTCATCCTCGAATAAATTGAATAATCGGAAAAGATTAGTAATACCATAAAAGACAAAAGCTTCTTCATTTATTATGCTAAGAAACTCTTGTCTTTAAAAAAATAAAATTTATGAAGGAATATCTTCTTAAAAATCTTGCATTAAATTCATATAATAAGTTGGACTGCTTTGGCTAACAAAATTTACTTTCCAAGCCACATCCAAATGTAAAATAAACATTCCGAGATTCATTCTTGGACCGAAGCCAATTCCCATTTTTAAATCTTTCAATTCCCCATTTTCCGAAAATCTCAGGTTTTTATCTTTATCCCAAAGAGCACCCATATCTGTGAAAATACCCCCCCGAATATTTGTCAAAGTGATTGGCAGAGGAAAACCCATTTTTAAAACATCAATAAAAGGATAACGTAATTCCAAAGTTAATAGCATTTTTTTTCTCTTCTCAATTTCTTTGGAATAACCTCTCACACCGTTAAATCCGTCTAATCTGAAAGTTTGTGGATTTTTCCCAAAACTTCCTCCGAGAATTAATCTTGAAGCAAACGAATATCTCTTTTCAAATAATTTATAAAATCTCGAATCGGAATAAATAGTACTGTAACCGTAATTTTCTCTGGAAAAACTTTTTGATAATTGGATAAAAGAACGCCATCCGTCAATCGGACCGGTTATCCCATAAATAGTATTATCGTGAACCAAACTAATTGCCGGTTCAAATAAATAATCTTTTTCTTTCTCAATATTGTGCCAAATCCCATAATAGGTATCCCAATAATCCCAATACATTTCTCGTGAATATAGCAAAAACTGTGTATCCGCTCGCCAAAATTTATTGAACGGATATCGAAGCATTCCATAAAGTCCAAATTTAATATCTTTGCTGCGAAAATATTCATACTGATTATTAATAGTATAGCGGTAAATCGTCTCGTCAGAAGTATGAATCAGACCAATTCCATAATCAATTCGATTGGCAAGATACAAATAATTTATGATAATATTTGAATCTTTCAGCTTTCCGTTAATATCAGTTCGCAAAGCAAAAGCGTTGTTGCCTAACAAATCGCTCATACTCAATTGAAGCATTCCAATCGTTCCGGCACCGGAATTATAGGCAAGACCACCCATAAACTGATCAAGATGATAGCGTGGTTTATAAGCAAATTTGCGAGGAATATTAATTTTATTTTGTTTTTTATCGTTGAGCTTTGAATTAGCATAAAATAAAGAATCCTGAGTAATATCCATATCGAATCTACTTCTTTTTTTTGGATGATAGATGCGGATTTTTCTAGCTTTTTTTTGAGCTTTTTCCGCTTGGATATCTCGTCCGACATATTTATATCGATCTAAAGAATACCGCTGATAAAAGTTATCGTTAAAATCAACAAAATGAGGATCATCATATTTTCTCCAATCTAAATTTTTTTTCAAATCCGTATCCAAATAAATATCCCAACCGTTATCATAAAAAACCGAATAAAGAATTTTATTTTTATGACAATCAGCATCCAAAACTCCGGTTAAAAAATTAGTGAGTTTAGCTCGAGTAGAATTTTTCAAATTAATAATATCATAATTAATAAAATCGTGTGCTTCCGTAATAAAAGCGAGTGAATCTCCAACCCAGAAAGATGAATGGTTGTCTTCTTTATCGAAAGTAATTTGCGAGAATTGTTTTAATTTCAGATTATAAATATAAATTTGTTTTGAAAGGTCATAAAAGATATGATTCTCATTTTCATACTTTGAAGGTCTTTCGCCGGTAAAAGAGATTTCATCATCATTTTTTGACCATTTTGGCTGAGATTCTTCATAAAAATCATTGGTGATTTGAGAGATTTTTTTTGTTTGAAGGTTATAAATAAACAAATTAACCTGATCATTTTTTTGAGCAGAAAACGCAATTTTATTCCCATCATGAGAAATATCCATTTCATAAATTGAAGTGAAGTTTGGAAAATCTATTACGTTTGTAATTTCTTTTTTAAAAGTATTGAAAAAATATATTCTATCATTTTTAAAATTAGAAGCAACAAAAGCAATAGTAACATTATCCGGCAACCAGCAAAGTTCATTTCTATTATAGTGAAAACTTTCGAAATCAGGGGTAGTTTCACCTTTCAAAATCATTTTAGGTTTAATTAAATTGTAAGCATCTCCAAGCCAGATACTTGTATGCATTTTCCGATTTGAAAAATATACATATTTCTTACCATTTGGTGAAAATTTCGGAGCAAAATTAAAAGTTGAGCCGTCTTCTTCATGATTAGTTAATCTTTGAGTTTTTTCATAAGGAAAAGAATAATTCGCTATTTCAGGTAAAAATCTTTTCTTCAAAGAATCTCGCCATCTTCTTTGAATTTCCTTAAATTTCATTCCAAAAACTTTTTCGCAATTGATATCAAGATTATGATTAGTTCGCGTATTAAAGTAAAATTCCATCACCTTTTTCCGACTATATGTTTTTTTCAAATAAACTAAAAAAGACTCACCCATTCGATAAGCATAAAATCCGCCAATCGCAGATAAATCATAAAGGTGATTATTTAGCGTCATATCCTGAAGATACATCTCATTTTCTTTTTTCGTTCCGCCCACGGATTCATATTCGGGCAAACCTTCTTGAAACCAAAAAGGCAAAGAATTTAAGGAAGAATTAAAAAATTTATTTCCGACAATTCCTGTATTCAAATCATTTATATAAGCATGTGTCATTTCGTGAGTCAAAACTTCTTCCAATTTTTTATAACTGCCATCAAAAGGAACAACCACGCGGTTTTGTGATTTTTCTGTAAATCCGGCAACGCCTTCCGAAAGAATCGGATAAATGATATTTGTTGTAGAAAACTCACGTTGGGAATTATAAAATATTATTGGAATACGATGTTGAATGGGAATTTTAAAATCTTTATTTAAATAATAATAGGTATTTTCAGACATCAAAGCGGCAATTTTCCCAAAATCATCATTACCCTTTTTATAATAAACATCAAAGTGTTTTGTTTCCAATCTTGTCCAATTGACTTTTTTAGGTTGAATTTTATTTGTTCCAAAAGAAAATCCGAACACTGAACATACATAAATTATTACGATTACACTGAGAATTATTTTTTTCATTACTTTACCTCATTTTTAGAAAAGACCGATTTTGAAATATTTTTTAGGATTCTTTTTTACATCGATTAGAAGGGAATCCAGCCGAGCAGAAGAATTGAGAAGATTATTGTATAATTCCTTATCATTTATAACTTTATATAAAGTACCATCTGAAGATTTCACAACTTTAGTCAAATCATGAACTTCATCAATAAATTCATTTAACTCATCAAAAGAAATCTGAGCTTTAGTTAAAGACGAATCTGTTTTTGTTAAAATCCCATTAATCGAACCTTTGTTTTCCTCCAAAATTGATTTTAACAAATTTGAACTTTCATTTATATTTGAAAACGCATTTTGAATTGTTGAATCGTTAATTTTGAGAAAGTTAGAAATTTTATCAATTATTTTAAAATAGTTATCCGCCAATTTTTTAAATGAATCGAAAAAAACTGTTTGTTGGCTCATCATATTCATCATCGAATTTAACTGAATAATCATTTCATTTAGATTTGCAATCAAAGTCGTGGAACCATAAACAACCTTCCCTTCTTGAATTTTATCTTTATTTATTTCTTTTTTAGAATCTGATAATAAAATTTCAACTTCGCGTTCCCCCATCAAATTTGTTTCTTTGATAAAAAATTCGCTTTTTTCAGGAATAAATGTTTTTTTATTGATTTGCAAAGCGACTAAAACGCCGTCTTTTGCTAAAGATACTGATTTTACTTTCCCGGATTTCATTCCAAAAATTGTTACTGCACTTCCGGCTTCCAAATTGTTTGCATTCTTAAAATGAACAATTATCCCCTGTTTTTGATAAGAAGTAATGTAATCTTGCAACCAAGCATAACTGGCAATTAAAATTATTATACTTACTAAAAATAAAATTCCTACGCGAGCTTGTATTTGTTTTTCATTCTTATAAAATTCAGACATTCTACATCCTTAATTTTTTTTTACCTAAATAATTTATTCCTCTTGTTTACACAATATTTTTTTTAATTTTTATCAAATCCAAGCTTCTTTACTAAAAACAAGGTATATCATTTTAATATATCAAACGCAATGAGCAACTATCTATTTCTAAAAAAACAAAGATATTTTGGACAAATCCAAAACTCAGGAAGATTTTTAATGACAAAATTGGGTGTAAATTTTCTTTTAAAGTAAGTTAAATCATTAAAATGTTAATATTATATCAAAAAGATTTTTTTTAAATTATTGGCATTATATTTGCATCAAAATTCATAAAACAAATAGGAGTTAAATCTAAATGAAAAAAATCTTTTTACTGATTTTCATGATTTCGTTGAGCAAATTTTTGTTTGCTTTCGGAGCATTTAATCTGATGAACGGGAGAAACCATCCCGAATTAAAATGGCAAGAAATCCAATCTAAACATATCGAAATAGTTTATAGTGATTCTTTGGAAGAAATTGCTAATCAAGCTATCAATATTGCCGAAGCAACTTATACAAGTTTATCTAAATCATATGATATTGAACCAAACAAAAAAGTTGTTATTTATATTTCAGATCAAGATGAAATTGTAAACGGTGCCACTGTTATGAACGATTATATCTTCGTTTATGTAAATCAAAATGACTTTATGAAATTATTTTCAGGAAGAGACAAATTCCTCCGTAAAGTTATTTCTCACGAAATGTCACATTATTTCTTGTTCACGGCAACCGCCTCTTGGATTACAAAATTTATTCCGGTGATTCCCGAAAATCAAATTCCCTTATTTATTAATGAAGGGTTTGCTCAATTTTTTAGTGGTGAAGAATGGGAAATAAATCGTGGAGATCGTTATTTAAGAAATGCTATCTTCTCGAAAAATCTGAATGTTGACGCCGGTAATTTGGATTCAGGAAGATTGCTTTACGCCAAAGGTTTCTCAATGGTTCGATATCTTTATACTTTTTACGGAGAAGCTAAAATTCAAAAATGGTTAAAATATAGAAATCAGGCAAAAATATTTGGATTCAAAAAAGGATTCAAAAAAGTATTTGATAAATCTTTTGATAGCTTTTTAAAAGAATGGGAAAATTACGTTTCAACCTATTATTTCGGAGAAGCTTACGATTTAAAAAATAAATACCGGGATAACAATTCCAAAGATTTGACGCTCAATGCAATCAAAACAATAGCTAAACCTCTGGCAAAAATTTATAAGATTAAAGCTTTTAATGACAATCAATATCTTGTTGTAGGAAAAGAAGATAAAAACCAACAATTTGCAGAATTTATTTACGCTGAAGCTAAAGAAGATTCTTTGAAAAAAAACAAACTCATTTTCAAAAATAAGAAAGTAATTGTAAATACGAATGTTAATAATTTTTCAATTAGTCAAAACGGAAAATATGTAATTTACAATAGATATCTCAGACATAAACACGGTTCTATAAAACCAACAATCATTCTTTTTGACCGTAAAAAAAATAAAAATTTCGAGATAGCAACCGGTAATTATCCTCAAATTTTGAACGACAAAACTATTTTTTATCAAAGTCATAATTTAAAAAATAACTTCATCAAAAAATATAAAGCCGGTAAAATATCCAACTTCCTTTCCTTATCAATTAAAAACAACATCGGTCAAATCTCCGTCAATGAATCGCAAAACAAATTGGCTGTTGCTATTTTTGACGATAAAAATCAATTCAAATTAGACATATTTGAATTAGATTCCGCAAAATTAATCTCAGAAAAAATCTTAGATTATTTTCCGCTTAAAATTGATTGGTTAAATGACGGCAGTCTTTTGGTTGTAAAAGATTCTAAAAATCAAGATGAATCAATTATCAGGATTAATCCCCAAAACGGTGAAATTACCAAATACCAAACTCCCCCGTTTTTTGTTGATCCGGTAAAATATTCTTTGAAAAATGATTCCCTAAAAGCAATTGTTATTGGAGAATTAGGACGTAAAAAATTCCAATTTGGTGAAATAAATATTCCTAAATTTAGAGGGAAATCTATCAAAAAATCAAACTATTTTACAAAATGGATTGAGGCAACTCCTTCTTCAAAAATTGAATGGAAAAATCTAAACATAAAACACACAAATCCGCAAAATTATTCCTCGATAAAAAATATAAAATATCGTTCTTCCCTACTCTTTCCATTTACAAAAAGCTTGTTTTCAGAAGCAATTTTTTCAGAAGGTTTAGGAAAACACATGATTATCGGAGCGGTAAATTTGCCATATAACTTCAAATCGAATGATTTTTACTACAATTTTACGTATATCAATAAATGCCTCTCTCCCACTCTAACATTTTCCTCAAATAAATTTATGATGTATTCGGCAGTGATGAATGATAAAGTTTATTATCACAGATTTACCGATTATAGCCTGAATGTTGGCTTTCCGGACCTAATTAATTCAACACCTTTCTGGGATTTACTAAACTCGGTAAATTTCTCTTATGGAAAATATGAAGCCAAAGATAAAAATTTTAAATACTTTGAAAATGGTAAAGTCGCTCAAGCCGGTTTTTCCACAGATTTGAAATACAATTTACCTTATTTGAATTCTGAAATTCATCCGATAAGAAAAATTTATTTAGGATATAAATTTACCGCCGGTTCAGATAAAATTCTCGGCGATAAAACATTTACGAAACAACAATTGAATTCCGATTTGTCAATCGCTCCCTTATTTTCTTTCGTTAAAATGCCTTTATTGAGATTCTTAAATTTAAGGAATATCTCTTCTTATGAAAAATTAAACGGCGATTCTTTTATACAAAACAAACCCGGAATTACTTCTGAAGAGAAAATAAATTTCAATGGCTCCGGCATCTCAGGAAGAACTTTTTTGAGAGGTTATGAAAAAGACGATTTCAATTCAGGAGTATTATTTGGTGATGAAATTTTATCAACTAAAAATGAAGCTTGGATAAAATTATTTGATAACATTCACTTTAAGATCGGATTCGAAAAACCAATTATTTTAATAAAATACGTCGGATTTGGCGGGTGGTATGATTATTTAAAAATTAAAAATCCGGCATCATTGAATTTAACTTTTGGAAATAGTACAGAAATAAAAGCTATGGGAAATGAATTAAAAGCCGAATTACAAATATTAGGAATCCCATTTATCGGAAGATATGGACAAGCTTATCGAACTGATAAATCTAAAATTGATGACTACTTTGAATTATCAATCCCGTTTGATTTGTCGAAGTATATGTAAAGGGAAAAGGGTTTAAGGTTTATGGTTTATGGTTTTAAATTGGAGGGGTAAATCACGATTAAATCAAAACTCCGATGTGTTTTGTCATTCCCGCGAAAGCGGGAATCTCCTTCGCTAAAAGACGATTAAATTAAAA
Source organism: Candidatus Cloacimonadota bacterium (assembly GCA_027064005.1). Taxonomy (GTDB): domain Bacteria; phylum Cloacimonadota; class Cloacimonadia; order Cloacimonadales; family JAMOQM01; genus JAMOQM01. Next base: position 13,475 of record JAMOQM010000030.1, read on the forward strand.
AATCCGATTCATCATTCCAACACTTTATTTTTTAATATCAGATAATTTTCATTCATAATTTTTCATCGCAAATAAAACATCTTCTAAATTTTCTACAGAATATATAAATGGCTCACCAATTCCTTTTAAAAGGACAAGGTTAATTTTGTTCGTATTTTTTTTATCTGAAGAAATCAAATCAGCGAGAATATCAATTGTCAATCCGGATAAATCAATTTCATGATCAGACAATTTATTTAGCAATAATTTCACTTCATCATCATAATTAATTTTCAAATAACGGTGTGCAAAAAAAATGGCGATTCTTATTCCAACAGCAACAGCTTTTCCATGAGGAATATTAAAGTTAAAATATGATTCAATTATATGAGCAAAAGAGTGTCCAAAATTCAAGAATCTTCTCTCTCCTCTATCAAAAATATCTCTTTCACAAATATCCATTTTAATTTGGATAGTTTTCTTGATAACATCTTCCAAAGATTTTTTTTGAAGAATTAAATCTCTTAATTTGTTTTTAGAAATTAAAGCCGTTTTGATTATTTCAGACCAGCCGTTTTGAATCTCATTTTTGGGAAGGGTCTGTAAAAATCCAAAATCAATAAATATTTTTGAAGCCGGATAAAAACTGCCGATAGCATTTTTCCTTTCATTAAAATGAACAGCTGTTTTGCCCCCCAAAGAAGCATCAACCATCGCCAACAAAGTTGTAGGGACAAGAATCAAATTACATCCTCTCATAAACAAAGAAGCGGCCAAAGCTACATAATCGGTGGTAACTCCCCCACCTATCGCAACGATATTAAAAGAGCGATTTAATTTATTCTTTTGAAAAAAATTGAAAAGAAAATTTAACGATTCAAAGTTTTTATTTTTTTCAATCGCCTCAAATCCAATCAAAGGATATTTTTTTAATTTCGCTCTTAAATCGGGATATAATTCCAAAATCTTTTCATCAACAATAAAAGCATAATTTTCATCATTAAAAAATTCAGGTAAAGCTCCGAAAATAATTTTGGTCGATTTATTTGTTTTAAAATGAAATTCCATTTTACTTTCTTATTAAAGCAATTTTTCCTTTATAAATCTTTTTCCCGGCGGAAACAACATAAAAATACATTCCATTTCCACAATTTCTATTATTAGAATTTTTCCCATTCCAAGCAAAATCGCCAAGAATAGTTTCATTTAATTTTATAACTAAATCACCGTTCAAATCATAAATACGACAAATATTTTTGCCTTTTGGAAAAATAGAATTTTCATTTTCAATTCGGAGAGTTTGAGTAATATTTGGATTAAACGGATTAGGATAAGCAATTACAGAATCAATTTTCAAAGAATTTGGTTTTGAGTCAATTCCAATATTCACTGAATTTAAACCGCGATCACTGCCAATATACATATTCCCGGAGTGAGAATCATAAGCAAAAGAGGTGATATTATTTGATAATAAAGGCGAATTTTCAGAAGTTAAAATTGTGTAAGACTCATCATAAATATCATAAACGGAAATCCCGAAATCACGTGTACCTATCCAAACTCGATTAAAAGGATCTACATATAAAGCGGTTGGGAAACCATCATTTGAACCGTATAAACGAGGTTCATCGACATAATATAATATTTCATTTTGCCAGGAATGCCCGCTATATTTTTTCCTCTTATAATCTACATCATATTTATACCAAATATTTTTTGTGTACATAAAGAGACCATTTGGAGACGCAACCCAAAGCATATCATTACCGTCATAATCTTTTCCAAGAGCTAAATCATAAATTTGTTTTTTCTGTAAATCCAGAATAATCGGTTGAGTCCAGGGATATTTTCCCGCATTATGAAATTTTGCCAACGTTCCGATTCTCAAACCTGATTCATAAGTTCCAATATAAGCTTTGGTTGAAGATATCGCTGCACATAAAGGATCCGGTCCCTGATCATGAGATGTAGGAAAAGTAAAAGTATCGATAACTTCATTATTCTCGACAATATTAATTCCTCCCGGATAGGAGCCAATCCACATTCTACCTTGAGTGTCATTTTCCAAAAAAGATATTGTTTTATTAATTAAATTATTCTGATCGACAAATGGCTCTATCTCACCTTGATCGAAAATGGTAATCCCTCTTTGCCAATCATATTCAGAATCAATTGGTTCATCCCAAGCTCCAAACCAAACTCTTCCATCGTTGCCGGTTGCAATTCTAAAAATATTGTCACTATTTAGATTAGAGTTGGCTGTATTGTAAGAAACCCAATTTTCTCCGTCAAACTTACTAACTCCCATTGTTCCGCGAGGGGCATTTCCTGATCCGAGATGTCCGTCACAAATCCAAAGATTATGCTCTTTATCGATTGTCATTTTAGTAACTGTGTTGGTTCCGATGGTATTTTTTTCATAATGTTTCCAAAGATCGTTTTTATAAATGTCCGTTCCTTTTCCCCAAGTAGAAATAATTAATTCTCCATCAATGTAATCCATTGATTTAATTCTATCAGAGAGAACGCTATTTTTGCTTTTGTTAAAATAATCAATTTTACCGGTTGAAGATATTTTCCCGAGCGGATAATTGCTTAAAGAATTCTTAATAATCAACTCTTCTTTTTCCCAAAATCCATAACTAAAATAAATATTTCCATCATCATCTACAGCAATTACATTTACAAAATTGCTTTTTAGTCCGTTTGCAGTAGTGTAAGGAATTAAATCTTTAAAATTCAAATCATAATTCATTATTCCAAAATTAGTTGCTAAATAAATTCTTTTTCTTTTTACAACCAAATCCTGAATTGCATTTCCGTGAGTTTGAGAATTTGAGAAATGATGCCAAGCTGAAACCAAATATAGAGAATCTGTAGAAACATAATCTACACCTTGAGCAGTTATAGCATACATAATATTATTATGAATTACAATTTTGCTGATATCTCTGTCCGTCAAACCATCTTCATCGTTATAATTATCGATTAAAATTGGAATTGGAAAATGCGAACTGATTTGAAAAACCGACAATCCTTGACTGGTGGCAATATAAATCAAAGAGTCTTTATGGGTAATATAATTTACGCGATTAGATAACAATCCCAGCGTTTCTGTAATAGGAATTTTAAAAGCGTTACCATCATAAACATTAACTCCACCGTTTTCTGTTCCCATTAAAACATATTTACTCAATTCTTGATAATCCAGAGAGTTTATTTCGTTATCATTCAAACCTTCTAATTTTGTGAATTTCTTTTTAACTTCCCCTGTTGATTTATCAAAGACAACAACTCCTCCCCAAGAAGCACAATAAAGCTCGGAACCAATTGTCTGACTTTTATAAATGTGAGTTTGGTTAGTATAAATTTTCCAATTCTTAAATGCAAATAATAAAAATATTTGCAGGCTAATCATAATCGTAATCAAGACTTTTTTCATTTAAAAAACTCCTTTTTAAATAAGATAAAAATTATCGAACTAATAGTAATCATTAACATAATAACTGTGATTAAAAGTACATTTTTGTTAGCATACGAAAAACCTATGGCAATTAAGCCGAATAAAAAAGTTATGAAATAACTCATTAAAGCAATTGTTTTTTGGGACAATCCCATGTCCAATAATTTATGATGAATATGTTCTTTGTCAGCTTTAAAAATATTTTTACGCTTCTTCATTCTTCTAAAAATCGCCATCGTTGTATCAGCTAAAGGTAAAAATAAAACTGAAATCGGTACTAACAAGGTTATCGCCGTAATTCCTTTACTTTGACCTGTTCCGGATATTGATAAGATTGCAATCACATAACCCAACAACAACGACCCCGCATCTCCGAGAAATATTTTGGCAGGAAAAAAATTGTATCGCAAAAAGCCAATTGTACTTCCTAAAAATATTGCCGAAATCAAAGAAATTTCAGAGCTGTTAAATCTAATCCCGACAATCATAATCACCAAAAAAGTTATAGCGGAAATTCCCGAAGCCAATCCGTCCAGTCCATCAATTAAATTTATAGCATTCATAACTAATAAAAACCAGCTAATTGTCAAAGGTAATGAAAAATATCCAAGCATAATATCCTGTCCAAAAGGATTAGTCAATACCCGAATTTGGAAACCAAAGTAAAACATAATTAGCGAAATTAAGATTTGAATGCCAAGTTTTTTACGAGCTGAAAAATGATATTTATCGTCCAGAAATCCCAAAGCAGTTATCCCAAAACCTCCCAGAAAAATTTTATATGAATCCGAAATAGCAAATAGTTTTGAGTGAAAGAAAATAGCAAAAATTCCCATTGCAAAGGTTGAAGCAAATAAAATACTTAATCCGCCGGACAAGGGCATCGCAAAATCATGAATATTTCTTTCATTCGGATGATCCAATACGTGGAATTTTTTGGAAAATCTAATGTTTAGCGGTACAAAGAAAAATTCCAATAAATAACTCAACAAAAAGAAAAAAATTAATTCAAAATATAAGATATTACACATAATTATTGTAATTCATAAATTTCGTGATAAGAGTCAATAAAATTTTTAAATGAAAAATTAGCGGCAACATATTTTCGAGAATTATTTCCCATTTTTTCAAGAAGCAAAAACCTATCTTTAAAATTCAAAATCACTTCCACCAAAGTTTCAATATCATCAGGATCAATCAAAACTCCACAATCTTTAACAACCAATTCCTTATTTCCTTTAATATCGGAAGCAATTATTGGAAGTCCGTAAGCCATTGCATCTAAGATAGATAAAGGTAATCCTTCCCATTTTGAAAATAACAAAAAAATATCGAATTTATCTAACCAATCCAAAATATTATTTTTCCAACCTACTAATTTGATTCTATCTTGAAGATTTGCTCCTCGAACCATTTTATCCGCTAATTTATACAATTCTCCATCACCGACAAATATAAAATCAAAAGCTTCATCTTTTTGACAAACGTTTATTGCGGCTAAAATCGTGTTAATAATATTTTTTTGCGGTGAAAAACGTCCTACATATCCAATGGTAATTCTATCTTTTTTGACAAATATCTTCTGTTTTTCGGGAATTTTAACACCGTTATAAATTGTTTGTGCTTTATTTTTTTTCAGCATATTATTTTCAAGGTAAAATTCGCGATCATAGTTATTTACAAAAATAGTTTTATCGCCGAAATAACCGCCAATCTTTTCCAAAATTTTATATGATTCCTGAACTAATAAAGGCTGATAAATATGGAACGGAGTTCCGTGCGAAGTAAAATAAATCCTTTTAATCCCCGCTAATTTGGCAGCAATTCTACCAAGAAATCCCAATTTAGAAGAGTGAAGATGAACGATATCAAATTTATATTTTTTACAATAAGAATAAATTTCGTAAAATGCGAGAAAATCTTTGAATCCAATTTCACGTCGGATATTATTTAAAGGAAGATAGTTATAACCTTTTTCCTTAATTTTGTTGACTAATGGACCACCCGGTTGGCAAGCAACGTAAATTTCATACTTTTCCTTATCAAGAGAATCCAATATTGAAAGCATCATATTTTGCACACCGCTTAAAAGAGGTAACACCTGCATATGTAATATTTTAATCTTCATTTTTACCAAGACATTTGTTTAAATTGTTAAGAAAGTTTTTAGACTGTTTTTCACGAGAATATTCTTCAGGAATTTCTCGTTCAACATTATTTTGAGAAGTAATATATGCCAACAATTCCAAAATTTTCTTTTTTATTTCTTGAACATTTTCCATTGGACACAAAAAATTATGTCCATTTTCCCGCAAAATCTCCGCCGCTTCGCCATCTAAAGGAACCATAGCCAAAATTTCTTTTCCGCTTCTGAGATATTCGAAAATTTTTCCGGTTAAAACGCCTTTCCCATTTTTAGAAGCAATGAAAAGTAATAATGCATCCGAATTCATTAAAACCTCAATTGCTTGATCGTGTTCCAATTGTGGTGTTATCTTTATATAGTCAGCAAGTTTCGGATTTAAAAGCTGCATTTGAGTTTCCTTATAGTAATTTCCTACGAAATTAAACTCCAAATTTTGAGGTAATTTTTTCTCAGTAATAAGTTCTTCAACAGCTTTAGCAAAATATTCAGCACTTCTATTTGCATAAAAGTTTCCGATATAACTTATAGTAATCTTATTTTCATTAGATATTTTTTTCACCGTTTTAAAATCTTTCGCATCCCAACCATTATACATTACAAAAATTTTATTTGAGAGCTGTTCCCCAAATTTCTTGATTAAATCCTCTCGCATTGTTTGGCTTACTGTTGTAACCATTGTGGCGTAATTCAAAATTTTTCTTTCAAAAAACTCCGCAAATTTAAGATGGAATTTCGTGAGATAAGTTAAATACGGATTCATCGTCCAGTGATCTCGATAATCGATAACCAGCGGTATTTTATATTTTTTACTTAAGAAATAGGATATTAATGATGAAGTATATGGACCAATTGTGGCTGCAATTGCCAGATATTTTTTCTGTTTTATCATACTTTTACCTGCCAAATAGGCAAAAGGAAACCAGCCCAGTTTATCATCAATCAAAAAACTACTGCGAATTATTTTCTTAAATTTTTCAGAAGAATTAAAATATATTTTAGGTGCCGATTTTGTTTTAGCGGAATTGTTATTTTTTTTCAATGATGAGATTTTTTTCAAAATAGACATCACATCCCAAGAATTGGTTCTAATTACATTTTCAGCTCTATCTTCATTTAGTAATCCGTAATCAAACGAATGAAATATTATATCTTTCACCGTAATAACATCAGTTGAAACATTTTCATTTTTTAGATAAGAAACCAGCTTTGTAGGGCGTTGTACACCCGGACCACCAATTGGCGGGTAGAAATAGGCAAACAAAAGCAAATTATTTTCAGATTGGATAAATTCCTTTAATTTTGGCTCAATCAAATTCCAATTAAATTTATTCTTAATTAACATCTTTGCATTATCTGAAAGAGTTTCATATTCTTTTTGAGACGTGTTTAAAGCTTCCTTCATTTTCTTAAAAATTTCATAATAATTATACTTTGAAAAATATAGCGGATCGTTTTCATTAAAATTATCTTTTATAATCTCAAAATTATTCGTAATTGTCGGCAATCCTGCTTTTAGATATTCCAAAAGTTTAATCGGTAAAGCTTTTGTATATCTCAAAATTTTGGGATCGTGCAGACAAAATCCAAATCTGGCAGATTCTAGAATTGCATTCACATCCGATTGCTCGACCACTCCCCCGTATTTTACTTTGGTTGAAAGATGATGCTTTTCAATACAATTTTCTAAATCGGTAAGTGTATATTTCTTAATAAATTGCCCCACAATTAAAGCAGTAACATCTTTCTTTTTGAAAAGAGAAATTGCTTTGATCAGAACTTCAATTCCCTTTTCAGGATGAATTCCACCCACATAAATAAAATCGTATTTTTTCTTAGAAATTATATGATCTTCCTCTTTTAAAATGGGATAATTGGGAATAATATTTACAGGAATATTTTTTTTAACAAACTTTTTTTCTAAATAATGATTCACAGCAAATGCAAAATCTAATTTATTAATGAGAATTCTTTCAAAAATTTTATACGCAATCAAGGCAGGATACTTTAATAATGAATATCTTTCGGCAAAACCTTCTGCATAAAATTCGTGATTATCATAACCGATTTGACAATTTAATTTTTCCTTTAATTTAATACCAACAATAATTGTAAGTGGTTCAACACAAATAACATAGTTTGGATTAAATAAGACGGTTTTCGTGTAAAGTTTTCTAAGTATTCCTATTTTAGAATCTTCAGAACATTTTTGGAAAGACGGATTTGAATTTAAATTAGTATCGGTTTTGGGCGTAAAAATTCTTACATTATTCTCAATAGAAAGAGTTTTTGCAATTTTGTAATAAAGTCTGACATCTTTTCCAAGATGCGAATTTGAGATAATCGCGATTCTATTCTTTATCTTCAAAATAAACAAATACCTCAGATTTAGATTCTATCCCGCTAAAATGAATCACGTTATTTTTCAAAACAGATTTACAATTCCCTTTGATATCTATTATATTTTTTGTACTGGTAATTGTTACTGAAAAATCCGCTAATTTTTCCGGAAAATATATCTTAAAATAATTTTTAGCTTCGGCAATCCTAACTTTCAAACGTTTTTCCCACCAATCTATCAATTCAGAATGAGTTACTTTATAGATATTAGAACTTTTTTCCAGTTCATAAATATAATTTACCAATTGATCAGCATAAGGAATATCGACAAAATTGGAAGAAGAAATTTCAAGAGAAAACACTCCGTTGTTTTTCATAAGATTTTTATGAAGCTTAATTATCATTTCTTTAGCTTCATCATAACTAATGTTACTTATTTCATCAAACCACAATTTTGTATCGGAAAAAGATACGGGTACAAACCACATTTTATGATTAACTTCTTTATCTTCTATTAAAGGTTTAAATGGAAAAGTTACTCCGTTTTTAAAACCGTTAGAAGTATTATAAGACCAATTTGAACAATATTTTGCATTCGATTCAACGTGAGAAATCAACTGCTTTCCCAAGTCAATTTTATTGTTCATTACTCGATAACCTTGGACTTGTTTATTCACAATTTTAGATAAATTTGTGAGATGCTTATTTATTGACTGCTGAGTTTTAGTATCTAAATAATCAATCAATAAGGAAATTTCATTGCCTTCTTTTGACAACAACTCAATAATTTTCACAACATCTTTATCGTCCAAACTATAATCTATTTCATTATCTTTAATATTGGAATTGTCGGCGAAAAAATAGGTAGCTTTCAATCCAAATTTTTTATCCAAATTAATAAAAGATTCAAAACACCAATACGGTTCAATATCTTCTAAAATAAATAAAAACAGGTCTTTAAACAAACTTCCAAACGCTCGAAATTTGAATAAAATAAGAAACTTGAGATCTTTCAAAATATCTAAAATTAAATTTTTAAAAGACCATTTTTTTAAACGATTTATTGTGTGAGAAATTAAAAGAGCATAATCCTCATTTTTAGGCCAATAATTTTTCCTCACAATATAACGCTCATTTTTCTTAATTGACAAAACGATAAAATCGTTAAGAAGTTCCGTTAGATGAGTAACGCGTGTTGTATATTTATCTTTAAATAAAATGTTTTCTCGATCATCAAATCTGCCTAATTCATCTTTTTTCCCGTAACGATGTTCTTCATAAGAAACCAAAGAAAAAAACACATTTGCTATTAAATCAAAGTTGATTTGACCATAATAATTATTATCAAACATTCTTTGAATAAATGGTTCTTTATTTTTTTCATTAGAAAAGACTGTAAGCTTCTTTATAGATTTTAGAATCAGATTAGGCAAATCTTGACGTTCAAATGAAAATTGATAGAATTCCTCTTCCGCTTTACAAAAAATTGCCGGACGTCCTTCGCTTATCCATTTCATTTCCGATTCAGTGGGATAAACCAAGGCATAACAAAAAAGCAAATCATTCTCTGAAAGTTGAGTTAAAGATTCTATATACCGATATTCATATCCAAGTGTATTGAAAATATACTTAAAGGTATAATCTATCGACTGCTTATACTTTTCTAATTTTTGATCCAATAATATGCCAATCATTTTTTACTCTCAATTAATATTTAAAAAACAAATCAGTTCAAAGAGAAAATTTTGTCCAATTTATTTTAAAAAAAGTTACGAGCCTGCTGTCAAAGTGGGATTTAAATTCTGCAATTTTTGGAATATTTGCCCCACAAAGATCGAATAAATCAAAATTAGTTTTAAGATTTTCAATTACTTTATAAATTAGATAAGAATTTACCCCGAGGTTATTTAGCTGTGGATTTGACACGGCTAGAAAATCATAAACAATTCTATTATTTTGATCAGGAATTACCAGTCGAGAAGCAATAATTTCGTTCTTATATTTTACATTAAATTGACGAAATAGTTTTTTCTCAAAAAAATATTTTAACAGCTGTAACAATTTTTCATCACTAATGGGAAATTTCTTTTTTTGCCTCTGAAAAGTTAAATTATGAAGAGTTATAAATTTTTCAATATCGTATTTTTCTTCAAATTCTATCTTATTCTTAATAGCTTTTTTAATAGATTTTCGGGCTGATGAATGATAGTTTAGCAAACTATTTTCGTTCAAATTAATTTGATAAGTGTAAAGAGGTCTTATATTATATTGATGATGAGAAAATGCTCTAATATCGTAAATTTCCGGTGAAAGATTTGTCTCAAAAAAATAATATTCTTTTTGAAAAAATTCCGCTATTGCGTTCATAATTTGAAGTTTTATTTTTTCATTTTCATTTCTTCTTTTACGCTTTTCAAAAAGAAATTCAATCGGTTGATAATATTGTATAAAGGGTTTGACTACGACATCAAAGGTGTATTTTCTTTTAAAAAAATATGGTAAAACTGCCAAGATCTCGGATTTTTTTTTAACAATAAGATATTGCAGATTCAGATGGAAAAAATCGGCACAAATATTTAGAAAGGCCTTATTATTAAAACCATCAAATTTGTTTTCATAATCAACTACTGAATGAAGAGTGTAACCCATTTAGCCTTATTCTTCTTCATAAATTTTCAATTTATTTCGTAAAGTACGAGCCGTTACTCCCAGTTTTTTGGCAGCTTCTGTTTTGTTATTATTTGTCTCTTCCAACAATTTATAAATTATTTCTTTTTCAATTTCCGCTAAGGTTCGATCTTTAATATTAACTAAATATTTATCATCAATATTTTCATTTGTTTTAACAATTTCATTACTCAAATTTACCGGATAGTTTTTCGTTTTACCGCCAATAAAATTAAAAGAATTTATATCTAAGACATCTTTTCTTGTAGTTATCAAAGCTCTTTCAATTGCATTTTGCAATTCTCTGATATTACCCGGCCAACGATAATCCATTAAAAAATCTATAGCTTCCGCCGAAATTGATTTCTTTGGAATACCCATTTCAAAACACAATTTTTTAATAAAAGAATTTATTAATAACGGAATATCTTCTTTCCGTTCTCGTAACGGTGGAATTCTTATCGGCACAATACTGAGTCTGAAAAATAAATCTTCTCTAAAAGTACCTTTGCTTATTTCTTCTGTTAAATCCCGATTAGAAGTCGCAATAATCCTCGTATCAACTTTAATTGGCATTTCACCGCCGATTCGTGAGAATTCTTTTTCTTGAATTACCCGAAGCAATTTTGCCTGTAAATCCAAATTCATTTCACTGATTTCATCAAGAAGAATTGAACCTTTATTAGAAAGCTCAAATTTACCGATTGTTCGCTTTATTGCACCGGTAAAAGCACCTTTTTCAAATCCGAATAATTCGCTTTCAATAAGATGTTCCGGCAAAGCAGCACAATTAATTTTAATGTATTTTTCATTTTTTCTTTTACTCAAAGTATGAATTGCCTCAGCAACCAATTCTTTTCCGGTACCACTTTCACCGGTAATCAAAATAGTGGTATTTGTAGGAGCAACCATTTTTACCAAATCCATGACATCCGTGATTGGTTTACTTTTACCAATAATTTTTGGAAAAGATTTTTCAGAAATGATATTTTTTTTTATTCGTTCATTTTCTAAAATCAAATCTTGTCTTTCAAAAATGTGCTTCACAATCAATTCCAGATCATCAATTAATACCGGTTTTGTTATATATTCATAAGCTCCATAAGCCATCGCCTTTGCTGCACTATCTCCCGCTCCGTACGCAGTAATCAGCACGGTATCGGTTGTCGGTGAATTTTCAGATACAAATTTTATAACATCTAACCCACTTTTGCCCGGCATCTTCAAATCTGTAAATATAAGATCATATTTCTTTTGCTTAATCTTAGCAATCGCCTCATCTCCATTAGCCGCAGTTTCCAATAAACATTTGCTATAAGCCGATATTGATTGGAAAAAATTTACTATAAATTCGCGGATTAAAACTTCATCATCAACTATAAGTATTTTTTTTTTCATATTTCTCAAACAGTGGCAAGGTTATCGAAAAAGTAGTTCCTTTATTAATTTCAGATGTAACGTGAATATCACCTTGATGAAGATTAATAATTTTTTTACAAATTGCTAAACCTAAGCCGTTTCCTGTCTCCTTCGTCGTAAAAAATGGATTAAATAATTTTTGCATATTTTCGGGAGTAATTCCCTTTCCGTTGTCAATAATATCAATTTGAACAAAGCTAAACAATTGTCTTAACTCTTCAATTTCTTCAGGTTCCAAAACATCACTCATATTTTCAGGCATAATAGTTTTGGTTTTTATTTCAATAAAAGATTTTTCTTTGGATGTATCTCTGGCATCAAAAGCATTTCTAAGCATATTTAATAATATTTGCTGAAAAAGTTGGCTATCTATATAAATATTAACTTCATTTTCACAATAATTTTTAATAATTTCAAATTCTTCTGAATTAATTGAAATACTCATTTTAAAGAAATCTATAACTTCATCCAATAATTTATGAATGTTCTTTTTAGTAGGATTTAATTTTTGAGGTCTTGTATAAGTTAATAAATTAGTAACGATACTGTTTAAACGATTAACTCCGGAAATTATTGGTGTAACTAATTTTTTCCGTGAATCTTCCGCCGGTAATTGTCTGTCGAGTAATCCGGCAAAACCTCCAATCCCGCTCAAAGGATTCCTAATTTCGTGAGCTACACTTGCAGCCATTTCCCCCAAAGCAGCCAAAGTTTCCATATGACTCATTCGCTTTTGCAATTTATTCAACTCCGAGACATCATTAAATATTTCTGCAACACCCAAAAATTCATTGTTGCTATCAGTTATAATCGAAGTACTATATTCAACTTCTCTAATTTCTTCATCAGCAGAAATAACCACTTTTTGTCTATGATGAGTTTCTTTACCGGTTGAGAGGGTTTGAAGAGCTGATTTATTTATATCCAAATGGTTTTTTTGTAAAAATTCCCTATAATTCAAGCCGACAACATCGTTTTTGTAATAACCGGTAATATTTTCCGCAGCTTTATTAAAAATGATAATTTCAGCTGAATTATCAATCACAATAACACCTGTATAAATATTCTCTAATATAGAATTTAGAAAATTTTTCGTATTTTCCCTTTTAGTAATTTGTTTCTCGAGCTCAATATTTTTTTTTTCTAATTGAGTAGAAAGAAAATTAATTTTATCTTGAAGTTCTTGAAAGGTATTTTGAAATTTGGATACAATTTCTGTAAAATTCCGGACTGCATCTGTTAAGACTTCTATTTTTTCAAGATTGTCTAAATTACTTTTATCTCTCATTACTCTTCAAAATCTCAGATTTTTTTATTTTATATTCCCGTTCGGAGATAACTCCTGTTGCTAATAAAGAATCTAATCTTTTCAATAACTCTGTTAATTTTTTCTTTTTCCCGGATTTAGAAAAACTAGAATAAGATTTTTTTGCCAATTCATGATTTAATAATGGATCTTTTTTTGATTTTTCTGTATTTCTACTGACTATTTTAGGATAAATATTTAAGTAATTTTCAACATCAGGTTTTAATTCCTGATTTTCTTCAGTTTCCCCTATTTTATTTTTTTTTTTTAATTCTGCTATTTCATCTTCTAATTTTTTAATATCTTCGTAACCTTTTTTATTAAGCAACAATTTGTTGATAAGTTTTCCTAATTCATTTAGTCTAAAAGGTTTGACCAAATATTCTTTTGCTCCTAATTTTAGAGCTTTAGTTGCCGAACTAATGCTTGGATATCCGGTCATAATTATCACTTGAATCTGATCGTTGATTTTTTGAATTTTTTCTGTTAATTCAATACCACTCATACCCGGCATTTTAATATCAATTAATGCTATATCGATATTATTTTTATCTATGATTGCAAGAGCTTTGTAACCATCGGGAGCTAAAAATACGTTATATGATTTTTTAATTAGAAAATCATATAACACATCCCGTAAGAGTAATTCATCATCAACAACTAATACATTAATTTCCATTAATAATCCAATTCTATTGAAAATTTTTCGCCACAACCGCAAATTACATCTATTGACAAAACTATTCCCTGGTCATTTCTATTAACATTTATTACCGGTTTGTTATTTAAGGGAATAGTTTCTCCAGGAATTTCTAATTTCTTTGATTCCACTTCATTAACATGCTGTAAAACGCGAGGAATTTTTGTAGCGGAATCAACTTTTTTAGTTCCGGAATCAGTTATTTTATATTGTTTAATAACTCTATTTATCATAACGTTTAATTACCTTTAACAAAATCTCACGCAATGAAGACAAAGAAAATGGTTTTAAAAGATACGCATCTGCTTTGGTAGTCATAGCCTCCTCTTGAGATTTTGAAGGTTGATACCCCGTCATTAAAATAACCGGAAGATTCGGGAATATTTGCTTCAACATTTGCAAAAGCTTTAATCCGTTTAATTTTGGCATTCTGATATCCGTTATAACAAGATCGAAAGAATATTTTGTACACATTCTTAAAGCTTCTTCTCCATCTTTAGCACTAACAACGGAATATCCTAATGTATCCAAAAATTCAGTTATTATTTCCCTGATATTTTCTTCATCATCAACTACTAAAATATTTTTTATCATAATTTTAACCTTATATGAAGTTATTAATTCAATTTATTTGAAAAGTGCATCAATGTCGATTTCTTCTTCATCTTTCTTCTTTTCGTTACCACCGCTAAATAAAGCATCTATATCTACTTCTTCTTTCTTCTTTTCAACTCCACCGCCAAACAAAGCATCTATATCTATTTCTTCGCTATTATCTCCACCAGATTTTGCAGCCGCAGCGATAGGTTTTAATTCTTCTTCTTTATCTTTTGGTATTTCAACATCTACGTTTTTTGTTTCAAAGAGATTGTCAATTGCATTTTGAATATCTTTTTTATCTACAAATTTTGCATCTGAATTAAAAGCGTTTTTATCAATATAATGCTCGGCAGAATGTTCCGTGGAATCTGATCCTTCTTCAAATTCATTTAATAAACTTGCTACATATAACAAAGTTTTTTCAGTATCTGATAATAAAGAATAAGCTCCGGCTATTTGTTGAGCTGTAATGTCTTGAAATTGAAGAAAATCAATTATAGTAAAAGCGGCATCTTGATTCTGATGAATTTTTTCTATGATCTCATTAATTATCGTTTCCTTATCTTTATCATTACTTTTTAGTTTTTCAATCAAATCCAAAATTGTCATCTGCTCATCATCTAAACGTTCTGCAACATCCATAATTTTATTAGTAGCTTCTTCTGTCGTTGAAGTTACTTTTTGAAGTTGGGCTCCGGTTTTTTTAAGCAAACCATCAACGCTCTTCTTTAATTCTGACCGGCTAGAATGAATCGAATCAATAACAACCCGAATAAGTTCATAACTTTTGTCAACTTCTGTTTGAATAGAATCAATTTTTTCTTTTATCAGATTCATTTTATTCAAAACTACTTTGTTTTCTAATTTGTCACGTTTAATTAAAGGAGCAATTTCATTGTCAATTTCCTCAAACATCTTTCTCAAAAGTTCAATTGAAGGAACGATCCCTGAAAATTTTGCCATTCTACACCCCCTTACTTAAAATTGTTTCAATCTTCGCTTTCATAGTATCCGGTGTAAATGGTTTAACAACATAATTATTCACACCTGCCTTCATTGCATCAATTATATCTTCTTTAACACTTCTCGTCGTTACCATTAGAATAGGTAATTTTGAATACTCAGGTGTACTTCTAATTGTTGTAACCAGTTGTAGTCCATCCATAACCGGCATATTCCAGTCAGTTATAACAAAATTTATGCCGGGTATGGTTTTAAGTTTATCCAAAGCTGAAGAACCGTTATCAGCATCTTCTATATCTCTATACCCAAGACGTTTAAGGGTATTTATCACAATCCTTCTCATTGTTGGTGAATCATCTACTATAAGAAACTTAAGATTAGCCATTTAACCTCCCAAAAAGCCTATTTTATTATACTTAAAAAAGACGGAATTTTTTCTATCTCTTTATTTACATCAGTGATTGTTTTTTCTATATCCAAATTTATATATCTTGGAGAATATTCTTTAATGATATCCCAAGCTTCAGCGTTTTCTAAATCAATTTCTTCAAAATTTATGGATTGTCCAATTTCGTTTTGTTTAACAAATTTATCAGCTAAAGAAACTATTGCGGATAATATTGGACTCTCTTCTGCTAATTTCGGAAAATGGTGAAATCTTATACTTTCTACTAAATTTGATGGTAATTTCCATTTTTCTGCTAACCAAGCTCCGATATCCATATGGTTCACGCCTAAAAAATCTTCCTCAACTTTATAATTAATCAATTTATCTTTCAAAATTTTATCGTTAATTTCGCAATAATCTTCAAAAAAATACTGTTCAAAAATTATTTTTCCAATATCGTGAATCAATCCGGCTGTAAATTCTTCTCCATGCATTCTAATTCTCAATACTCTACAAAGTAATCTGCTGATATGAGCAGTAGCCAAAGAATGTTCCCAAAATTTTTCTAAATCTAAAGAAGAAGATGACGTATCCGATTGAAAAGTTTTAAAGAGTGATATGGAAAGAATGATATTTGTTACTTCTTCTATTCCTAGAATTACTAACGATAACTTAATAGTATCAATTTTTTTCCTCATTCCATAATAAGCAGAATTAGCAATGCGCAAAACTTTACTTGTAAGAGAGGGATCTGCCGATATTATTTTGGCAATACTCATCATAGATGAATTATTATCCCCCAACAAATCTAACAATTGACTGGCAATCGTAGGTAAAGTTGGCAAATTATCAATACTGTTCAGTTTTTCAGTAATATCATTTTTTTCTAAACTCACTATTTTTTCTCCTCTTATAACTTAAAACAATATATTCTCTGGCAAAAAAACAGTCAACTGATTTAATTATTTTCATTTAATCTATAAATGAAAATTTTATTATAAAAAAAAACTGCCTTTGCAGGCAGTTTTAATTCAATTTTATACCTTAGAAAGAATATCTGAGGAAACTTGAAAGTTCATAGAAATTATCAACATCGTCACCAAAATATCCATCTCCAGGAATTGCATAAGCACCAACGAGTTTGAATTCAACGTTCTTATCAAGTTTTTTTGATAAACCAAGATCAAATTCGGTTCCCATTGCTGTTTCGCCATTTTCATTATCTTCTACAGAGTTTACCACACCAACAGCAGCATTTACATCCATGTAACTTAAAGGATATGAAGCTGTTAAAACAGCACTTATTAGACCTAAATCACCATTACCTGGACCATTCCAACCTTGTTGTACACTATCATTTACACCCTGACCGAAGATTTCAAGACCGTTAACATAATATTCAGAAATTGTGTTAAAGATTGTTGTTGATTCAGCATCGCTTCCGTCATCACCGGAAGTATATAGGAAATCAAATCCTATATTTGCAACTGTTTTGTATTTAGCTTTTAAAGCAAATGCATAACCACCGTTAGTTATATCGGAACCGTCAGCTGCAGCATCTTTGTATGAACCCAAATTATAAGCAGCTTTTAAATCTAAAGAAAGAGCATTCATATTTAAGGAATAGTAAGGCATAAACCACATATCCAAGTTGTCCCCGCCATTACTTCTTTCAATAATATTTTGCATTCCGAAAGTTTTTCCTCTTGCAAAATTTAAGAAGAATAAATCAAGATCATCATCTTTAGCAATGTCATTTTCTTCTAATTTAGCAGTACCAAATTGAAGATCAAAATTTCTAACTTTTGTACTAAACATCATAGCAGGAAAATCATCATCTAAAACCAAACTATCATGATCATACCAAGCTTGAAGACCAATTGTAGCATTAATTGGTAAATTAGGACATTTAAATTGCATGTAAGCATGTTTTGTTTCTACGTTAATTCCATCATTACCTAAATCGGCACTTGGACTTGTTCCCCATTTTAAATCACCAACTTCAACTTGCCAAACCATTTTAGCATTTTCATTGAAAGAGTTAGCAAATTTCATTCTTAAACGAGAATCTACCCAGCTATTTGATGGAGCACCATCACCTATACCGTTAAAAAGAGCCATTCTAGTGCGAAGTTTACCGTTAACAGTAAATCCGTTTTGTGCAAACAATGATGCACCCAACAACCCTAATAACAGCACGACCACAATGATTTTTTTCATCTTACCTCCTTTGTTTTGAATGAAGCATATTAATTTTTTATGCTTCACATTTTTTTTATAGGAATAAAATTTATGGTTTTAACACCCGAAATATAATTACCGTTAAAATCTTTAGTATTTTTTAGAATGGTTATTTTGTAGGACATATAGTTGTTAAGTTTTCTTTTAGGAACCATTATAAAATTAATCCCATCGGATTTAATTAATCTCACATCTATACATTTTTTCGTCTCATTTGAAATTAGATTTAGGTACAAATCTTTGTCAAGAATTATTTCCGAGAAAGATATTTTTATTATCGGTTCAAGTGAATTTATCACCGCCCCGTCTTTAGGAAAAGTACTAATAATTTTGGGTGGTATTGTATCAGTTACCGCAACTCCATGAAACTCCTTAAAAATCGAAGTATTAAGGTTATTTTTCAGGTCGGATATTGACTCAATTTTTAGGGCATAATCAAGCGTATCTAAAGTTTCACACAACAATTTCAGTTCGCTTTTATCTTTCCATAATTTTAATATATTTTTTTTTATTTTTAGTGAATCATTAGTAACAATTTCAATATTTTTCAACAGCTGGACATCTTCTGAGAATAAAACATTTATGTGATTTGCATCAATAGCTTTAATACTTTTGACAACCGGTTTGGAGGTGTCAGCGTAAGCTAATTCAAAATTAATATTTTGTTTTTTTAGTAATCCGGATTTTTTTTCACAAAAGGGTTCTTTAATATAATCATAATAATGATTTTTATTTTTGTCTGCAAATACTCTAATTACATATTTTTCGTTATTTAGGAAATTAAGAGCATAATCTTGAGAAAAAATATCTTTTTTAAAGATAAAAATTGAATCAGATGAAAGAAGGTTTAAAAGAATCGGGTATTTAGAATCTTTATTATTCT
This sequence comes from Candidatus Cloacimonadota bacterium, assembly GCA_027064005.1. Lineage (GTDB taxonomy): Bacteria > Cloacimonadota > Cloacimonadia > Cloacimonadales > JAMOQM01 > JAMOQM01. The sequence continues at coordinate 32,567 of JAMOQM010000030.1, forward strand.
CAAACGATATCTTTCCACTAATTGAATTTTCTTGTAATTTACCGGCTCGATAAACTATAACGTAATTTTTATCCAAGGTATTAAAATGCCAACCTTTAATACGATCAGTAAAATTAAAATAATAATTATTATCTTTCATTAAAGTATCTTGAAAGGAAATTATAGCAGTATCATTTTCCCATTCAATTCTCTTTTCTAAAATCGGTGGATAAATATATAGACCGTTTAAGAAAGATTTCCGGTCCATATGCTTTGAAAAGGTGATTTTAATCTGTTTCTCAAGACTTATGTCAGTAAACTCTTCAGGCTCTATTAATATTATTTTTGGATTTATCTTATCGTCTTTTCCTCCGGTAAGTGATTTTTTTTTACCACATCCAAAGAGAACTAACAAAATAATGAATAACTTAAAAACCTTTTTCAAGTAACCAATCCTGTGTAATTTTATTTGTATTTTTTAACTCAATTTGTCTTAAAATATATTTTCCCAAAACATCAAATTCAATATTAATGATGTCATTTTCGCGTAAATTCGGCAAATTTGTCATACTCAAAGTATGAGATATTACGGCTACCATAAATGTGTTATGAGATATTTCAGCTAAAGTTAGGCTGATACCGTTAATAGCAATTGATCCTTGCGGAACAATTAAACCTTGATACTTATCATCAAATAATATTTTAAAATAAACAGTTTCCCCAATATTATTTTTTTGAATGATTTTGCCAATTGTATCGATATGACCTTGAACGATATGTCCGTCAAATCTGCCGTTAGCAACCATTGCTCTCTCAAGATTAATTCTGTCATTAATTTTCCAGAAATCAGCAGTAGTTTTTTTTATTGTTTCATTCATCGCTTCAACAACAATACTATCTTTTGAAAAATCAATTACAGTCAAACAAATACCATTACAGGCAACGCTATCACCTATTTTTAATGATGATAAAATTAAAGAACAACGAATTCTAAAATATTTTTTTAGACCTTTATGTTCTATTTTTGCTAAAACACCTTTTTCTTCAACAATTCCGGTAAACATTAAACCTCAAATCTTCGATCAAAAGCATTTGCTATTGTGATAGAATTAGTATATTCTAAATTTCCGCCGAATGGAAGTCCAATAGAAAGTCTGGTAATTTTTAAACCGAGAGGTTTGCATTCATCTGCGATAAAATTAATAGTGGTTTCTCCTTCCGTAGAAGGATCAAGAGCGAGAATTAATTCTTTAGAGCCCAATTCTTTGATAAAAGCCAGCAATTGAGGAAAGTTAATTTCTTCTGGTCCAACGCCATCTAAAGGCGAAAGCAAATTCCCAAGCACAAAATATCGACCGTGGAACATATTTGTTTTTTCTACCAATATTACATCTTGAGAAGATTCCACAATACAAATTGAACTGTTGTCGCGAGATAAATCAGTACAATATTCACAAGGTTCCGATTCAGAAAGATAATTACATTTTGAACATTTTTTGAAGCTATAAACCGCATCTTCAATAGATTTTGCCAAACTTAGGGCATTTTCTTTATCGCCGTTTACAAGAAAAAAAGCTAGACGTTGAGCAGTTTTTTTCCCAACGCCCGGCAATTTCCGTAAGTCAAATTCTAATTTTTCTAATTTTTCAGAAGCCATAGATTTAGAATAATCCGGGTATTTTCATTCCACCGGTAATTTTCCCTAAGTTATTTTCGCTATCTTTATCAATTTTGTCTTTAGCTTCAGTGAAAGCTGCAATAATTAAATCTTCGAGCATTTCAACATCTTCCGGATCAACAGCTTCCGGATCGATTTTTAAATTCTTTATTTCGTATTTTCCGTTCATTTGTAAAGTTACCATTCCGCCACCGGCTGAAGCATCGACAATTTTATTAGCAGCCTCTTCTTGAGCTTTTAAAAGATCTTTTTGCATCTTTTGGGCTTGCTTCATTAAATCTTTCATTCCTTTTTTTCCACCTGCAAACATATTAACTCCTTGTTTTTAAGTAAAAAAAACCGGAATAATCCGGTTTTTTTGCATTATTTTAGAAAAATTCTTTTCTATTATCAATTGGATTAGCTTTTTTAAGCATATCTTGATACCAATCTTGATATCTTTCGTTTTCAGCTTTTGTTTGAGCTTTTTTCATCAAAGATTCTTTATCTTTTTCAAAAGCTTTCATATCAGCTTCAGTTCTTTTTATAACATTGGCAAGATAAGCACCGCTTTTACCTTTAATCAATTTTGTAAACTCGCCAACTTTTGTCGCAAAAATTGCTTTATTGAGTTCTTCGTCTTTACCTATTTTTGGTAAATAACCGTTTAATTTCAAATTCTTTTTATCAACAATATCCCAATTTTCGGCTTTAGCTTTTTCAAAATAATCTTTAGGCTGATATTTTTTTACAAATTCATCCGCTTTCTTTTGAACAGCTTCAATTTTCTTTTCTTTTTGGATAATGCGTTTGATATTATCTTTTACATCCTCAAAAGCAATATAATGATCGCCAACTTTCATAGTTATTTTTGCAACAAAATATTCGCCTTTTGCATTTGAAATTGCCTCGGAAACATCATTAACATTTCCGTCGAAAGCGAATTTAATTAATTTATCTTCTCTTCCTATTCCGGGAATATAAGAAGCATCTTTATAGAATTCTTTTGTTGTTTGAGGTTTTAAAGCCATTTTTTTAGCAACTTCATCAAAATCACCGGTTTTAATTTTTTGTGCAAATTGTTCTGCTTGGAATTTTACATTATCTTTAGTTTTTTGAGAAGGCTCAACTCTTAATAATATATGACTTGCTTTGATTTCAATTTTTCCGTCTTTCCCTTTTCTTTGATCGTATTTTTTGATAATATGATAACCAAATCTAGTTTTAATTGGTTTACTGATTCCACCTTTTTTCAAAGCAAAAGCTGCATCTTCAAAAGGTTTAATCATTCTTCCTTTTCCAAACCACCCTAAATCTCCTCCGTTTTTTGCACTTCCGTCCTGAGAATATTTTTTTGCTAAAGCGGCAAAGTTAGCTTTTCCCTTAGTTAATTGATTATAAATATCATTGATTTTAATCTCAACATCTTTGTTATCTTGAGGTGATGGTTTCAAAGCGAATTTTACAAATTCCAATTTTCTGGCATCGCCTTTTTTATAATCTTCTTTATGAGACTCATAATATTTTTTAAGTTCATCATCAGATACTTTTACATCTTTGATTTTTTTATAATCGAAGAAAATAATTCTTGTATCAACTTTAGTATTATCTTCAACATATTGTTTTTTAACATCTTTTTCCGTAACCTTAGCTTCGGATTTTATGTGATTGTATAATTTTGTATAAGGTAAATTTCCTCTTACATAACCGTCTAACCAATCAAGATTAACCGGATCACCGGTAGTCAAAGCTTTCATATATTTTTGATAATCAAATTTCCCGTCTGTTTGGAAAACACTAGCGTTTTTAATCATATCAGGTGGGTTATTTTTAAGTTCATTAATAACATCATCGTCTGTTACTTTAATGTGTAAGCGTTTAATTTCCTTATCATAAATAGATTTTTGAATAAGATTTTGCCAAGTTTGATCGTTAAGTTTCTTCATTGTTTTATCATCAAGGCTTGCATCAGGATTTTTTTGCATATAATTTGAAATTGTATTTTTCAAATCTGCGGAATATTCAGGATAATTTATTTTCTTCCCAAAAATTTTCCCCACGAAAGGTTGTCTTCTAAAAAAATTACCGGTTCCCATAAGAACCATTCCAACAATAAACAAAAAAGCAATACCTATAATAATTGGTTTTGACTGATTTCTAAGCTTTTTCAGCATTATTCCTCCTAACTATATTTAGTCTTTATTTTTTCGATACAGAACTTTTAAAAAGTACTGATTTTATGCAATAAAAAAATATTTTTTTTTCTAAAAATAATTTATTACAGTAATTTATTTAAGCAATTATCTTATTTCCCGTATATAATTTATGATAATAACTATGTTTTTCCATTAACTCATTGTGGTTACCTTTTTCAACAACAACACCATCTTTCAACACATAAATCAAATCTGAATTTCTAATCGTTGATAATCTGTGAGCAATAATCAAAGTGGTTCTATTTACACTTAATCTATCCATTGCATCTTGAATATATTTTTCGGAAGTTGTGTCAAGAGAAGAAGTTGCCTCATCGAAAATCAAAATAGGCGGATTTTTTAGAAACACCCTCGCAATCGAAATTCTTTGTTTTTGACCACCGGAAAGTTTTACTCCGCGTTCTCCAATCAAAGTATCCAATCCGTCCGGAAGGCTATCAATAAATTCCCGGATATTAGCATTTTTTGCAGCTTGAATAATTTCATCATCAGAAGCTTCCGGATTCCCATAAAGAATATTATCTTTAATTGTCGAATCAAATAAAAAAACACTTTGTCTAACAATTCCAATATTTTCTCGCAATGATTTTTGGGTTATTTTTTTAATCTCGTTTCCATCAATTAAAATTTCACCTTTTTGGGTATCGTAAAATCTGGCTATTAAAGAAATCAAAGTAGATTTCCCCGCTCCTGATTCTCCCACAATCGCAATTTTTTCACCTTTATTTACTTTGATATTAATATCGCGAAGAATAAGATCTTTTGAGGAATTGTATTTAAAATCTACATTCTTAAATTCTATATTTCCTTCAATATTAAGAAGATTTTTTGCATCTTTAGAATCCTTAATATCAGGATTAATATCCATAATTTCGATAAATCTTTCAAATGCAGCTGAACCTTGTTGGAACTGTTCCGTAAAATTTATCAAACGCGTTATCGGATTCAAAATAAAATTTATATAAAGCGTGAAAGCTATTAAATCCGATAATTCCAATTGATTGTGAAAAATCAAATATGCCCCATATCCAATGACAATCAAATAATAAATATCTGTTAAAAAACTCATACCGGAATGGAAAGTTGCCATAATTCCATACATATTTTCTTTAGCAGATTTGAATCTTGTATTCACAAAATCAAATTTATCTTGTTCTAATTCTTCATTAGCATAGGATTTAACTTCTCGAATTCCCTGAACAGAATTTTCCACACTGCTGTTTATATCGGCAATTCTTTTTCTAACTTTTCGGAAACCGGATTTCATCTTGCGACCATAAGTTAATCCCCACAAAACTAAAATCGGTAACGGAATCAAAGTAACTAAAGCTAATTTGGAATTAAACTGAAACATTGCATAAAACGAGCCAACAAGAATAAAGATAGAAATTATCAAATCTTCGGGTGCGTGATGAGCAACTTCGGCAATCATATTCAAATCGTTAGAAATTCTCGACATAATATGACCGGTTTTAACGTTGTCAAAATAGGAAAAAGAAAGTTTTTGGATATGACGAAATATTTTATTCCTCATATCGTATTCCATTCTGACCCCAAGAAAATGTCCCCATTTAACTCTGATATACATACTGATAGTTTTGAAAATCATAATTGCCAACATTATTGAGACAATTATTACCATTGCGTGAAAATCTTTAGCCGGGATTATATCATGCAATAGTTTTCTGGTTAAAGCGGGAAATAAAATTGAAAGGATTGCCGATAAAAAAGCAAATGACATATCCAAAGTAAAAAGTCCCAAATGAGGTTTGTAAAAACTAATAAATCTTTTTAACATAAAACTCCCTTAATCTTTTTAAAATCAAACAAATTTCCATCACTTAAATGAGATAGATTTATATTTGATTGAGCAGCTAAAAGGCTATTTTTTAATTGAGGAATATCGTGAGATAATTCATCTATATATTTTTTAATCTTCGCTCTTTCATTTTGAGAAGCATACACACAACTATTTGCCAAAATCGGAAAATCCTTAAATTTTGCATATTCGATAATTTCATCTTCAGCAACATAAATAAGAGGACGAATTATACTGCGTTGTCCGTCATCAGTAACATATTTTGGAGGAAGACTTTGAATTTTTCCACCGAAAAAGAGGTTCATCAACAAAGTCTCATTTGCATCATCTCGATGATGCCCCAAAGCAATTACATTTGCGTTAATTTCATCTGCATAACCATAGATAAAACCGCGTCTGAGTCTGGCACAAAAAGCACAATATGAATCATTTTGTGATTTCTTTTCCAAGATAATTTTATCGATTGGAGAATTTATAATTTTCAATTCAACACCCATTTCTGAACATTTTTCCCTAATTTCTTCATCATTATTTGATTTCAGATTGCTATTAATTTTCACTGCAAAAATGTTAAAATTTATCGGAGCCGATTTTCTTAATCCGAGCAAAATATCCAACAAAACCCAAGAATCCTTGCCTCCTGATAATCCTACTAAAATCCTATCACCCTCAGAAATCAGGTTAAAATCAAATATCGCTTTCCCGGTTTTATGTCGAATTTTCTTCTCAAATTTATTCATCTATTTCCTCATTAGTTAATGGTTTCACAAATTTTATTAATACATATTTGTCAACTTCAATAAGAAATTTACCTGCACTCCCCAAAATTTTACGGAAAAATACTAATGAATGAAAGAAAGAAAGTTTCTAATTCAATTCATAATTATTAAAATTCACGATTTTCTTATTCCCACTAAATATTAGAAGAGGTAAAATGGCAACTTGCCAGGTAAATTTATAAAAAAAATTAGCAGTCTTAAATTTAGTTTGACAATTTTAAGTGTTTGATTATCTTGTCATTGTTAGCAGAACAACAAAGAGATTGCTAAAGAGGTGAAAATGAAAAATAAAACAGAAGTTAGACAAAGTCAGTTATTAATGCATCTTGTTGAAGAGTATATTGAAACTAATGAGCCCGTTAGTTCAGGATTGTTATGTAAAAAATATTTATCTTATGTTAGTCCGGCAACAATTAGAATTGATCTTCATAAAATGGAAGAAAAAAATTTAATTTTTCAACCTCATACTTCTGCCGGAAGAATACCAACCTTAAATGGCTTTAAAAAATACTTTGAAATAATTGAAGAAAGTATTGGTAAAGTTAATTTTAAACAAGTGGAGACTCTTCAAAAAATATTAATAGCAAATTATAAAGATATTCCGTTAGCTTTACATTATATTAAACAACTTCTGGCAAAAGAAACCGACCAATTAAGTTTCGTTGCTGAACCGGAAATTGCAAACGGTTATCTAAAAAGTTTCTCAGCTTTTAAAATTAGTGAAAACAAAATATTGTTTGTGGTAAGTCTTGATTCCGGAATAGATAAAACAGTTATTATAAAATGTGAAAACAACATCAGTCCAAATCAATTAAAAGCTTTGGTAAGATATATTAATGATGAATTATACGGAGCCAGAATTTTTGATATTCAAAATAAATATCTTAAGGAATTAAATTCAAAAGTGGCTTCTGAAAACGGTTTGATGATTTCATTTATGGAAGAAATAAAAAAAGCTTTAAGCGAAATATCAAACTACTTTATTTTCTTTGATGGAAATATTAACTTTTTGGAACAACCTGAATTTGATTCTAAAAAAGAAATAATTTCTTTCTTAGGATTAATGCAACGCCAAGATATTATTTTTTCAAAAATGCAAGAAAAGGCAGTTGAAGAAAAACCTTATTATATCATAAATGGTGATGAGTTCGGGCAACCTAAATGGTCAAAATTAGTCATAGTATTTTCTCGATATCAGCTTTTTGATATTCCCGGATATTTAGGGATAATTTCTCCAATAAGAATGAATTATAGAAAAACTATACCAATTGTTAGAGATATGGCAAAAGCTATCACAGAAATTACAAAAAAAGGAATGGTGGTTCAATATGAAAAATAATGATAAAAAAAATCAAAATGAAAAAAAATTGAAAAAAAATGCAAATGCTCCTGAAGTAGATGTTGAAACTTTGGAAGAAGTTAAACAAGAAACTAAAGAAAAAGCTGAAGACGAAAAAGAAAATAAAAAAGAAGTTTCCGAAGAAAATACCGAAAAAAACGAAGTTAATGAGATTAAAAAAGAATTGGAAAAAGTAAAAAAGGAACGAGATGAATTCAAAAATAAATATATTCGTCTTTATGCGGAATTTGAAAATTTCAGAAAAAGATCTTTTTCAGAAAAAGCTGATTGGATTAAAAACGCAAACGAAAGGCTTATTTTGGAATTATGTGAAGTAAATGATAATTTCCAAAGAGCTCTCGAAAACGGTATCAAAGAACATCAATTTGAATCGTTTAAAAAAGGTGTAGAATTAATCTATCAGCAAATTGGAAATATCTTAAAAAAAGAAAGTGTAGAAAAAATTGAGGCTCTTGAAAAGGAATTTGATCCTAATTTTCATGAAGCTCTCGCTCATATTCCATCTGAATTGGAAAAAAATAAAGTAACTGCGATTATTCAGAATGGTTATAAAATGAATGATAAAATCATTAGAACCGCAAAAGTTGCCGTATCTAACGGCGAAAAAATTGTTAACCAAGAAAATACAAAAAAAGAAAATAATACTCAAAAATAGGAGGAAAAAATGGGAAAAATAATCGGAATAGACCTCGGAACAACTAACTCATGTGTTGCTGTAATGGAAGGTGGGAAACCTGTAGTTATTCAAAATGCAGAAGGAACTAGAACAACTCCGTCTGTAGTAGCTTTTACTAAAAAAAATGAAAGACTTGTCGGGCAAATAGCTAAAAGACAAGCTGTAACAAACTCTAAAAATACCATATATTCCGTAAAAAGATTTATGGGAAGAAAATTCGACGAAGTATCAAATGAAATAGATTCAGTAACTTATAAAGTAACTGCAGGTCCCAAAAATGAAGCTGTTATTCATGTAGATGTGGAAAATAAAGATTTCAGACCTCAAGAAATTTCAGCTATGGTTCTAAGAAAAATGAAAGAAACTGCCGAAGCTTATTTGGGACAAGAAGTAACTGAAGCTGTAATTACGGTTCCTGCTTATTTTAATGATGCTCAAAGACAAGCAACTAAAGATGCCGGTAAAATTGCCGGATTAGACGTTAAACGTATCATTAATGAACCCACTGCTGCTGCTTTGGCGTATGGTTTAAATAGTAAAAAAGAAGAAAAAGTAGCTGTTTATGATTTAGGTGGCGGTACTTTTGATATCTCAATCCTTGATATCGCAGAAGGTGTTGTGGAAGTTTTATCTACAAATGGTGATACTCATCTTGGTGGTGACGATTTTGATCAAAGAATCGTTGATTGGATTATCGCCAAATTTAAAGAACAAGAAGGAATCGATCTTTCTAAAGACACAATGGCTCTTCAACGTTTAAGAGAAAGTGCTGAAAAAGCTAAAATAGAATTATCCGGAACAAATACAACAAACATTAACTTACCGTTTATTACTGCTGATGCTTCCGGACCTAAACACTTGGTTCTTGATTTATCCAGATCAGAATTTAACAAATTAACTTATGATCTTGTTGAACGTTCAATCGAACCTTGTAGAGCAGCTCTTAAAGATGCAAAATTATCTGTAAATGATATTGATGAAATTTTAATGGTTGGTGGAAGTACTAGAATCCCGGCTGTTCAAGAAGCTGTTGAAAAATTCTTCAATAAAAAAGCTAATAACGGTGTAAATCCTGATGAAGTTGTAGCTGTTGGTGCTTCAATCCAAGGTGGTGTTTTAAGTGGTGATGAAGATTTGAATGACATCCTTTTACTTGATGTAACTCCATTATCGCTCGGTATTGAAACTTTGGGTGGAGTTATGACAGTTCTTATTCCAAGAAATACAACAGTTCCAACTAAAAAGAGCCAAGTATTTTCAACTGCTGCCGACAATCAAACAGCTGTTTCTATCCATGCCTTGCAAGGTGAAAGATCGATGGCTGCCGACAATAGAACTTTAGGTAGATTTGATCTTGTTGGAATCGCACCTGCTCCACGTGGAGTTCCTCAAATTGAAGTAACTTTTGATATCGATGTTAATGGTATTTTACACGTTTCCGCTAAAGATAAAGGAACCGGTAAAGAACAATCAATTAAAATCGATAGAACAGGTTCATTAAATGAAGAAGAAATTGAAAGAATGGTGAAAGATGCGGAAGCTCACTCCGATGAAGACAAAAAACGAGCTGAAACAATCGTTGCTAAAAATGAATTGGATACTTTAATTTTCTCAGTTGAAAAAAGTATGGAAGATTATAAAGATAAAATTCCTGACGATGTTAAAAAAGAAGTTGAAGAAGCTATCAAAGATGCTAAAGATAAACTTGCCAAAGGTCAAACAAAAGAAGACTTTACGGCAGCTAAAGATGAATTAGCTAAAAAATCACAAAAAATTGGTGAAATAGTTTATAAAGAGACTCAGCAACAACAAGCTCAAGGCGGAGCTCAACCTGAACAAGGTCCGGCTCAAGAATCTCAAACTGAAGATAAAAAAGATGATAACGCTGATAATACTGTAGATGCAGACTTTGAAGTAGTTGATGAATAAATTTGAAAGGGCAATTTTGCCCTTTCCTTTTGATTTAATCAAAATGGAAATTATATAATTAATGTAGCTGTGAACAAACGTAATTCCTAATCTTAGAAGTTACGTTTGTTTATATTTAAAAAAAAGAGAGGTTAATATGTCAAAAAGAGATTATTACGAGATTCTCGGTGTTGATAAAAATGCTGATGCTCGCACAATAAAAGCAGCTTATAGAAAATTGGCGATGAAATATCATCCTGACAAAAATAAAGATAATAAAGAAGCTGAAGAAAAATTTAAAGAAGCATCTGAGGCTTATGAAATTTTGAGTGATTCCGAGAAACGGCAAAAATATGATCAATACGGTCATGCCGGAGTTGATGGTTCTTTTGGACAAGGTGGATTTTCGTGGCAAGATTTTTCACACAGTTCCGATTTCTCAGACATTTTTGGAAATGGTGGGTTTGGCTCTATTTTTGAAAATTTCTTTGGTGGCGGACAAGGAAGATCATCAAGAAGAGGAGCTTCAAATAAAGGTGAAGATTTACAAATATCTTTATCGTTATCGTTGAAGGAAATTGCAGAAGGTGTTGAAAAGAAAATAAAAATTCATGTTAAAGAAAAATGTTCAAATTGTAATGGAACAGGTTCAGCAAATGGAAAAGTAAAAACTTGCCCACAATGTAACGGTGCCGGTCAAATCCATCAAATGAGACGTTCACTTTTTGGACAAATTGCTACTGTTATCGATTGCCCGGCTTGTAATGGGAAAGGTAAAATTATTGAAAAACCTTGTCCTAAATGTCATGGAGAAGGAAGAGTCTCAACTTCAAAAATGATTACAGTAAAAATTCCTGCCGGTGTTTCTGAAGGTCAATATATCAGATTAAGAGGTGAAGGAAATGTCGGTGTGCAAGGTGGAGCACGTGGCGACATTTTAGTTTTGATTAGAGAAAAAGAAGATCCGATGTTTGAAAGAGAGGATTCTAATCTAATTTGCACATTTCCAATCAGTTATCCGCAAGCAGCTTTGGGGTGTGAAATTTTCATTCCAACTTTGACCTCTAAAATAAAATTGAAAATTCCTGCCGGAACTCAATCGGAAAAAGTTTTTCGACTTAGAAATCAGGGACTTCCTGAAGTTCACAGCTCTTCTAGAGGTGATTTATATGTGAGAATAAAAGTTATAACTCCAACTTCGCTTACGTCGAGAGAAAAAGAACTGTATAAAGAATTATTGGAATTGGATAAAAAAAGAGATTATAAACCAACAAAAAAGTTTTTTGAAAAATTGAGGAAATTTTTTGTATAATGCCGGGATTTTATTTACCGACTCTTAAAATAAACGATAAATTGGTTACTTTAGCTGATGAAGAATTTCATCACATGATCAACGTTTTTAGAAATAAAGTTGGTGATAGTATTAATCTTACAAATGGCAAAGGATTAATTGTGGAAGCCGAGATTGTCGAGCTTTCTCGCAAAAAGGCTTTTTTAGAAATCCTAAAAATTGAAAAGAAAAGCATCTCCGAACCTGAAATCGGAGTTGCTTTTTCTCTTCTAAAAAATAAAAACGATTTGATGATTATTGAAAAATTAACTGAGTTGGGTGTTAAAAAATTCTTTCCAATGAAAACAGATTTTACCATTAAAAAATATAACGATAAAACTGTCGCAAAATACGTAAAGACCGCTATATCGGCAATTAAACAATGTGATAATGCTTTTCTTCCTATTTTTTCGGAAGTACTTTCTTTTGAAAAAACTATCAAAAAGGTTATAGAAGAAGGATATTCTCCAATAGTTGCTTCTGAACGAGAAACAAATTTTATTTTAAGTGATCTTCTGAATGGTTTTAAAGGTGATAAAATTTGTCTTTTTATTGGACCGGAAGGTGGTTTTTCTGACAAAGAATTTGAATATTTTGATGAAAAAAAAGTTGCGAAATTCAAGTTGGGAAATCACATTTTGAGAGCAGAAACAGCGGCAATTTCTTCAGTATCAGAATTAGTAGGAATTTTTTTAGAAAAAGATAAAAATTATTATTAGGATGCGTTTATGTTAAATATTATTCTTACAATATCTTTGTTGATTATTTCCAATACTTTTATGACTTTGGCATGGTATGGACATTTAAAATGGTTCCACAATTATGGGACTATCAGCGTAATTTTTATTAGTTGGAGCATTGCTTTATTGGAATACTCTTTTCAAGTGCCGGCAAATAGAATAGGTTTTATTGGAAACGGAGGCAGTTTTTCATTAACTCAATTAAAGGTAATTCAGGAAACAATTACTTTGACTGTTTTTATTATTTTTTCGCGAATAGTCTTTGGTACTAAAATAGGCATAAATCAAATTATTGGATTTTGTTTAATAATTTTAGCCGTTTATTTCATCTTTAAAAATTAAAAAAAATATAAATACTTCTTACTCAAAAATCATAAAAAAAACAATTGAATATCATGATGATATTCTTGACGTCATATTCCCAAAAATAAAATTATAAAGAAAAATTTAAGGACTTATAATATATGGTTAAAGATAAATATATCGGAGCTTCGGCAATTATTTTTGCTGCTATACTTTGGGGATTTGACGGTGTTGTTCTTACTCCTCGATTATTTAATTTGGATGTAGGATTTGTAGTTTTCATGCTCCATTTTGTTCCTTTTGTTTTAATGAATTTTGTTCTTTTTAAAGAGTATCGACATCTAAAGGAATTTACTTTCCAAGATATAATTATTTTTGCTTTGATTGCTTTATTTGGGGGAGCTTTAGGAACTTTAGCAATTGTTAAAGCCCTATTTTTAGTGCATTTTCAACATTTATCAATTGTGGTTTTACTTCAAAAACTACAACCTATATTTGCAATTAGTTTATCGGCAATATTCCTCAAAGAAAAAATAGGTAAGAATTTTTATTTTTGGGCTATAATAGCTATAATCTCCAGTTATTTTCTTACTTTCGGATTGCATTCTCCGCATTTTAGTAAAAATCCCAATTTAATCAAAGCAGCTATTTGGGCGGTTATTGCAGCATTTTCATTTGGAAGTGCAACTGTTTTAGGTAAAAAAGCTTTAATGAAATTCTCGTTTTTCACTACTAATTTTTATCGTTTTGCCCTAACATCTTTAATAATGTTTATTTATGTTTTGATTACAAATAAATTCTCTGAATTTCAACACATTACGCCTTTGAATTGGTTCTTATTTTTCTTGATAGCTTTCACAACCGGATCGGGAGCAATATTTTTATATTATTTCGGTTTGAATAAAGTAAAAGCCATTGTCTCAACTATTTGCGAACTTCTCTTTCCAATTTCCGCAGTTTTTTTTGATTATATTATTAACCATAAATCTTTAACTTCAATTCAAATTGTTAGTGCTTTAATAATGATTATTGCTGTTATTGAAATTAGTTATCGAAAACCGGCAATCCGATAAGATAAGATAAACGAAAATTAAACAAATTTGAGATGAAATTTGCTTTTATCTTTTTTCAAAGGTAAATCATATTCATCTTAAACACGTTAAGTTAGAGAAAAACAGATATTTCATTTTTACATAATATGTTCTTGACCAATATTCCTAAACTAATTTAATTAGTTATTAAGTTTGCAAATTATTTGCAAGTGTAGTCATAAACTTTGATATTAAATTATTAGCAATTTATAAGCTAAAATTATGTCATTAAAAAAGGAGATAACTATGATTAAGATTGGTAAAAAGGCACCTGATTTTACAGCTCCGGCTTATTTTGATAACAAGTTCGGTCAGGTTAAACTTTCGGATTATATCGGAAAGTGGGTTGTATTATGTTTTTATCCCGGAGATTTCACATTTGTTTGAGCAACCGAAGTTTCTGCAGTTGCAGAAAGAAATCTTGAGTTTGAAAAACTTGGAGTACAAGTACTTTCGGTTAGTGTAAACAGCGTCTTTGTTCATAAAATGTGGAACGAAAATGAACTGTCAAAAATGGTGGACGGCGGAATTCCATTTCCAATGTTAACAGATGGTGGCGGAACAATCGGAACAATGTACGGCGTTTATGATGAAGATGCCGGTGTTGAAATGAGAGGAAGATTCTTAATTGATCCGGACGGAATTGTGCAAGGTTATGAGGTTTTAGCACCGTCGGTAGGAAGAAATGTAGATGAAACCGTTAGACAAATAAAAGCTTTTCAGTTGGTTAGGAAATCAAAAGGAACCGAAGTAACGCCTTCCGGTTGGGAACCTGGTAAACTTACTTTGAAGCCGGGTCCTGAATTAGTCGGGAATGTTTGGAAAGTTTGGAAACCAAATATGAATTATAACAAATAAATCAATAAATTTAAAATGTGCTTTTCGGCACATTTTTTTTATCAAAAAAACAACTAATCTTTTCTAAAAAATTTTCTCTCTTTGACATTTAATCTGTAATAATAAAAGTTATTCTGCGTTAATAAATTGAAAAAAAAATAAGGAGAAGTTTAATGATCCAAATCTTGAATTTAACAAAAGATTATGATTCTTTAAGAGCTGTGGATCAGATCAATTTCAACATTAATGAGGGTGAAATAATTGGTTTCCTCGGACCAAACGGTGCCGGAAAATCAACAACTCTCAAAATGATGACTTCTTTTTTACCGCCAACAGACGGTAATGTCATTGTTGATGATCTGAATATCTACGATAATTCCAAAGAAATTAGAAAACTTATTGGATATCTTCCGGAATCAAATCCGCTTTATATGGAAATGACGGTTTATGAGTATCTTGAATTTGTTTCAAAAGCGAGAGAAATTCCGGAATCGAAATTTAAAAGTGTGCTAAAAAAAACTATTGAAAAAACAGGATTGGCAAGCGTTATTTCAAAACCAATCAGTACTCTTTCCAAAGGATATAAACAGCGGGTAGGACTCGCTCAAGCAATTATTCACGATCCGAAAATAATTATTCTGGATGAACCGACCAGTGGTTTGGATCCAAATCAAATTGTTGAAATTAGAGAACTGATTAAAGAATTGGGTAAAGAAAAAACTTTGATTATCTCAAGTCATATTTTACAAGAAGTTCAGGCTGTTTGTGACAGAATTGTTATTATTAATAAAGGTAAAATTGTTGCTGACGGTTCTACCGAAGAACTTAAAGCCGGTTTCAAAGGAAGAAATCGTCTTCATATTAACTTTATTGGAAATGCAAATATCGTGGATGAAATTCCTGAAAAAATCCCCGGTACAAAAATATCTTCATTAGAGAAAAAAGATATGTCATCTGAAGTAATAGTTGAATATAGCTCGGACTCAGATTTCAGACCGGAAATATATCAATGGATAAAATCAACTGATATTATTTTGTTAGAGATGAGAAGAGAACATGTCAGTTTGGAAGAAGTTTTCCATTCTCTCACTCTTGAAGGAGGAGATTCAAATGAGATATAGTATGTTAATCGCTAAAAAGGAAATCAAATCATTTTTTGATTCTCCGGCAGGATATGTTACATTAGCATTTTTTCTGATATTAACCGGTTGGTTTTTTGCTAATCCTTTATTTTTAATCGGGCAGGCGGATTTGAGAACAATGTTTAATGTTGTTCCGATAATTTATATTTTCTTTATTCCGGCAATAACAATGGGATTAATTTCAAAAGAAAAGAGTTCGGGGACCTATGAAACTTTGGCGACTTTCCCGATAAATGATTCCGAAATTGTAATGGGAAAATTTTTCGCATCTGTGGGTATCATTGCGTTTGGCTTACTTTTTACATTTGTTCATTTAATTACAATTTTAATTCTTGGAAAAAATGTTGATTTCGGACAATTTATCTCGGGATATTTCGGGTTATTACTTTTAGGTTCAGTTTATAGTGCAATAGGAATTTTTGGAAGTAGTTTATCAAAAAATCAGATTGTATCCTTTTTAATTAGTTTAATAATCGTGATTTTCTTTTATTTGATTCAACAATTAGTTATATTCCTTCCACAATTCCTCAGTGCATTTTTCCAATATATAAGTACAGGTTACCATTTTTCAAATCTTTCCAGAGGAGTTATTGATACTCGTGATTTAATTTACTTCTTTAGTTTGATTTATGGATTTTTATTTCTTTCAACCAAAATTATGGAATCCAGAAAGTGGTAGGAGCTGAAAAATGAAAAAGAAACAATATGGAAATCAAACAATAAATATTATTATTGTAATCGCAATCCTTGTAGTTATTAATCTTTTATCGTTAAATATTTTTTATCGGTTGGATTTAACAAACGGTAAAATTTATTCTTTATCAAAATCAAGTAAAGAGGCTGTTGAAAATCTTAAAGACAATCTTGTAATCAAAGCTTATTTTACAAAGAATCTTCCCAATCAATATGCTGACAGCAGAAGATATACCCGCGATTTACTCTCTGAATATCAAGCATATTCTCATGGAAAATTAAGATTTGAATTTATCGACCCTAAAGATGAAGACAAATTGAAAAAAGAAGCTCAACAAAATCACATTTCACCGGTTTCTATGAAAGTTGTTGAAAATGATAAAGTTGAAATTAGAGAAGTATATATGGGATTAGCTTTCCTTTATGAAGATAAAAATGAAACAATCCCGTTGATTAAAAACACGCAAGGTTTGGAATACGATATTACAACTACTTTGAAAAGAATTACCGCTCAAAACCTAACAAAAATTGCATTTTTCTCAACTGATAATCCACAAGAAATGATGCAAAATCCTTATCAACAAAATCAAGATGAATTTAAAGACGCTAAACAATTTCTTTCATCAAATTATCAAATGGAAAAAACAGATTTGAATGCTCCGATTGATTCAACAATTACCTCAATGGTTGTAACTTCTATTACGGATTCTCTTTCAAATCAGCAATTATATAATCTTGATCAATTTGTAATGCACGGTGGAAATCTTGTTATCTTCCAACAAGCAATAGATACAGATTTACAACGTCAAATAGCAAAACCAATCAAATCGAATATTTTTGATCTTTTGAAACATTACGGTGTAAAATTAAAAAATAATCTCGTTTCAGATGCAGAATGCGGTCAGGTTACAGTCCAAGAAAGACGTGGTATTTTCACAATGAATACACCGGTAGCTTATCCATTCTTTCCAATTGTTCGCGAAACCGATTCAAAAAATCCAATTGTTAATGGCGTTAATAATGTTCAATTTATTTTTGCTTCTGAGATTGACACAACCAGTGTTCAAAAAGGTGTTAAATTTACTGCCTTATTAACAAGTTCTGAACATTCCGGTGAGACATCGGGTCCACGATATGATATTTCTTTCGATAAATTTAAAGGTAAAGATTTAACTTCTCTTTTAAATGGAAAAGGAAGAATTTTAGCCGGAATTTATGAAGGAAGCTTTAACAGCTTTTTTGGTGCGAAACAAGATAAAAATTTCAAACCATTTGTTAAAAAAGCAACAATCATCCTTGTTGGAGATTCCGACTTTATTAAAAATGGTGCCGGAATTGGTATTAAAGGTAATGTCGATTTCTTACAAAATTCGATCGACTATTTATCAGGAGATTCTGCTTTGATTGCTTTACGTTCAAGACAAGCTATCTATCGACCGATAAAAAAATTGCCTCCTGCAGAACGTAAATTTGTTAAGTGGTTAAATATTTTATTACCGACAATTTTGTTAATTATCTTTGGATTGTTCCATTATAAAAACTTAATTAGAAAAAGAAAATATATAAGGGATTTGTATGAATAAGAAAAATTTAGCTCTAATCGGATTGTTAGTTCTTTTAATTGTGGCTTATAAAATGTCACAAACAAAAGAAAAAATTGAAAAACAAATAGCTTTCTTTAAAGCTGATTCTACAACGATTTCTTCGTTTAAAATTTACGATAAAGACGATACTTTGAAAATTGCTAAAATGGGAACGGATTGGAAAATGGTTGAACCGGTAAATTATCCGGCTGATACTAAAAAAGTTAAAGATCTTATCGATTTGATTTCAACCGTAAGAACTTCTAATATTCCAATTGCAGAATCTAAGAATTCGTTATTAAAATATAATAGTGTAGATTCTCTGGGTACGAACATCATACTTTATGGTAAAAACGGCAAAGTAATTGAGCATGATATCATTAGTAGAGGTAAAGAATATAGCAAAAATTACGCTCGACATATCAAAAAATCGAAAATATATTTGCTTAATAAACCTATGATGTATCAAATAAAACCAATTGTCGGAAATTGGAGAGATTCAAAAGTATTTGAATATCCTCAATCCAAAATTGATCAAGTTGACGTAACTTACAAATTAAATACATATAAACTTGTTAATGCCGATACAACCTGGAAATATATTGATAGTGACAGAAATTTCAATATTCCACCAAAGAATTTCCACTTTATTCAATTATTCAACAGACTAAAAAATACATCTACTCACAGTTTTGTAGATAATCAATTCGACAAATATAAATCGTTCTTCGATAAACCTGATTTATATGTGAAAATAAAAATGAAAAACGGTCAAAAATCATCTTTCAAAATTGCTAAAGTTGCTGAGAACAAATTTTTGCTTATGCGAGGAAATGAAACAAAAACATTGTTTAGCGTTCCCGCAACTTTGATAGATAAATTTACGATCGACGCAAATCATTTTCAAAGTAACTAAAACTTAAAGACGAAGAAATTCGCCGTTATTTAGAAAGAGATTCAGTATCATTTTGATACTGAATCTCTTATTTATTATCATGTCCTAATTTTTGATGCAAATTAATTCAATTCCAGTTTGTTTCTTCAATGAATTAGCAAATGATTTTTTTACCAATTTCTCATCACTTTTAATTGTAAAATAATAATTCTGTTGACACCTAAATCGCTGATTTTAAGTAGAATAAAAAAATAATTAAGGTGTATAAATGTTTGTTTGGATAAGTTTTATAATTTCGTTTTCATTGCTGATATTTTTAGCTCGTAAAGAATTATGGTTGGCGTTATTTCTTGCCGGCTCAATTCTTGCTCTCACAAATTTGTCTTTATCTGAATATAAAATCTCAGTTATAGGCACAATAACCGATCCTTCGATCATAATGTTAGCAATTGCTTTAGGTATAATTCCGTTTATCGGAGCAATCATGAATGAATCCGGAATGCTAAAAGAAATGATTGATAATTTGAAGATGAGTCGTCGGGTTTTCATGGCTTTTGCTCCATCGTTTATGGGATTATTACCGGTTCCCGGCGGAGCTTTATTATCTGCTCCAATGTTAGAATACGGTAAAGGCAAGGTAAATGATGTAGATATATCGGTTATTAATATTTGGTTTAGACATCTTTTGATTTTGATTTACCCTTTAAGCTCATTATTGGTTTGTACGAAAATGGCAAATGTGGAAATATATTCTACAGTTTTTTATCTAATTCCCGGTTTTATTTTGATGTTAATTTTAGGATATCTGTTCTTTTTGAAAAAAATTAGCGGGGACTTATCAACCAATAAAAATCGGGATTTGAAGAAGATTATTTTTCCAACAACGATTATTTTGTCAGCACCTTTATTACATATTTTATTATTAAATATTTTCCAACCAAAAGATCCGGAATCAGTACTTTTAATTGCGGTTTCATTCACATTTTTTCTTTTAATTTTTTGGGGTAAAGTTACTTTTCCCATCATAAAGAAATCTTGGATAACTATCAAACCATGGAAATTTTCTTTACTTTTGATGATGATGTTTTACTTTATTCACATTTTTCAAAGAACCCAAATTGTTCAGGAAGTGGCAAATTTAACCTATCCAATGTATGTCCTAATTATCCCCATCACGTTCATTTTTTCATTTTTGACAGGTAGAATCCAGACAGCGGTCGCATTAATTCTTCCAATCTTTTTTGCAAAATACGGTCAAGGTTCGATGACTCCGCAAATTTTTGCCATATTCTATTTTTCTATGTTTATCGGTTATATTATTTCACCTTTACATGTTTGTCTTTTGGTAACGATAGAGTATTTTAATGTTTCGATGAAAGATTTTTACAGACGGATTTATCCGGTAATTTTAATTTGTTTTATAGTTGTTTCGATGACAGCTTTTTTATATTTAAAGTAGTTTAGGAGTTTTTATGAAATCAATTATGTGGGTTGCCGGAGAGAATTCCGGAGATTTACATTCTTCAATGATATTAAGAGAATTAAAAAGACGCGGTAAAAATTATCGTTCGTTTGGAATTGGCGGTTTCCGAATGCAGTCAGAAGGATTTGAAGCTTTATTCCCTTTTAAAAAATTCAATGTTATGGGATTTGCAGAAGTTATAAAAGATATTTTTTTCTTTGGAAAAGTACAGCGAAATTTGTTAAATATTTTTAAAACCAATCCACCTGATTTATTGATCTTGGTAGATTATCCGGGATTCAATTTGCGATTAGCTAAAAAAGCCTACGATTATAATTTTCCAATTTTGTATTATATTTGTCCTCAATTTTGGGCTTGGAAACATAATCGCGTTTATCAATTAAAAGAAAACACTAATTTTGTTTCCTGTATTTTACCATTTGAAGAAGAACTTTTAAGCATCCATCAAGTTTCTTCCAAATATGTCGGTCATCCGATTGCAGAAGAAATTCAACTTTTATCAAATAAAGATGATTTTGCGGACTTCTTTCAATTAGATAAATCAAAAAAATGGTTGGGATTTTTTCCCGGTAGTCGCGATATGGAAATAAGCAGACTTCTCCCTGAATATTTAGAATCAATAAAACACTTTAATGAAGATGAATATCAGTTTTTAATCTCAAAATCTCATACTGTGAATAAGAAACTTTTCTCCGATATTATCCAAAAATCAAAGATGAAAAATATTAAAATTATCGATGGTTATAATTATGATATGATGAATCTTTGCGATTTTTTAGTGGTAACTTCCGGAACAGCAACTTTAGAAGCGGCAATGATTGGAACGCCTTTCATCATAGTCTATAAAACTTCCCCTATTTCATATTTCATCGGTTCCAAAATTGTTAAGATAAAATATATCGGATTACCAAATCTTATTGCTGACAAATTGTTAGTCCCGGAACTAATTCAAAGTGAAGCTAAAGGAGAAATAATCGCAGAAAATATCAAAAAATATCTTCAAGATTCTTCTCTTTATGAAAAAACTCAGAGCGAGTTGAGTAAAATTTCTCATCTCCTTGGCGATAAATCCGCTTCCAAAGAAATGGCTGATATTATAGAGGATTTATTGAATGAAAAATAAACGGTTTAAAAAAATCAAAAAGAGAATTACATTTTTTTTGGAAAAATATTTCGGCTCAGCTCTATTGTTTATTCTCGGCTCAACTTGGAAGATTGAAGGATGTGATGAAGGAAAAGACTCCCCAAGGATTTATGCGTTTTGGCACCGAAATTTTTTGCCTTTACTTTATCGCCGGAGAAATGAGAAAATCGGCGTAATTGTTTCTAAATCAAAAGATGGAGAATTTGTTGCCGGTCCTTTAAAAGTATTTGGATTCAAACCTATTCGCGGTTCCTCAAGTAAAAATGGAGCCAACGCTGCCAAAAATATGATAAAATATGTAAAATCAAATCATGTGGGAATTACCCCGGACGGTCCCAAAGGTCCTATTTATGAAATAAAAGACGGATTGACTTTTATTGCCTATATTTCCAAAAAACCGATTGTTCCCATTTCAATGGAAATTGATAAAGAGTGGGTTTTAGGTTCTTGGGATAAATTTAGAATTCCCAAACCGTTTGCTAAAATCAAAATAACTTATCATCAAAAAATCTATGTTAATTCTAAGGAAGAAATTAAATCGGCGAAGAATCTCATAAAAAATGCCCTGAACGAAGAAATTCTCTAATTTTTGATTATGAATATTGAAATATGAAAATCAGCGATTTTAAAAACAGAATTTTGAGAAACTATTTTTGTAAATTCTCAAATCACCCCAAACCTTTCACCATAAGCTTTGTACCTTTTTCTCACCTTAAATCTTGACATCTATCCAACAAAAAAATTATACAAAAAATAAAAAGGATTTTTATGATTTACTTTGATAATGCTGCAACCTCTTTTCCAAAAGCTCCCGGAGTTGCGGAATCAATTTCCAAATTTATTTTAAATGATAGTGTTAATTCCGGTCGATCATCTTATCCGGCCTCACAAAGAACCGCCAGATTACTTTTCGATACTCGCGATAAATTAGCAGAATTACTAAATATTGAAGATAGTTCCGGAATTATTTTCACTGCAAATGCAACCGAATCATTAAATACCGTGATTTTTGGTACTTTAAATTCCGGAGATTTCGTTTTAACATCAAAAATGGAACATAATTCCGTGATGAGACCTTTAAGATATTTGGAATCAATAAATACAATAAAATTGCTTCAATTCAATTCCAAAAAAGATTATTCTTTTGATTTGGAAGATTATAAACAAAAGTTAAAAATGAATCCTAAACTTGTCATTGTTACAGCTTGTTCAAATGTAACAGGAGCAATTTATCCTTTTTATGAAATGGCAAAATTAGCAAAGCAAAACGGAGCTTTATTTTGTTTAGATGCTTCTCAATATATTGGAATGGACGAAATAGATGTTGAAAATTCAGAGATAGATTTTCTTTGTTTTTCCGGTCATAAAGGACTTTTAGGACCAATGGGAACCGGTGCTTTTTATATTAGGGAAGGTCTTGATATTCGTTCATTCAGATATGGAGGAACCGGAAGTAAATCTGATAAAGAATTCCAACCTGACTTTCTTCCTGACAAGTTTGAAAGCGGAACTATGAATTTGACGGGTATTTCCGGTTTGAATGCCGCCTTAGATTTCATCCAAAAAACTAAAATAAAAAATATTAGAAATAAGAAGAAAACGCTTCTTAATTTTCTCATAAATGAATTAAAAAAAATAAAAAATATAGAATTATACTCACCTCTTGATATTGAGCATCAAATTGGTGTTTTATCGTTTATCCCGAAAAATCTGAATATTTCAAATCTAACAAGGATTCTCGATAAAAAAGACATCGCGGTACGAATGGGTTTGCATTGTGCACCTTCAGCTCACAAAATAATTGGTAGTTTTTCCAAAGGCGGAACGATTAGAATCAGCCCCGGATTTTTTACTACTGAAAATGAAGTTGAAGAGCTTATTAAAGTATTGCGAAATAATACCTAAGGAGGAAAAATGAAAACAATAGAACTTACTAAATATACACGTTTTTCCGGTTGAGGAGCTAAACTCGGACCGGGAGTCCTAAATAAAGCTTTATGTGGTTTGGAACAGCCAAATTATCCAAATTTAATTGGAGATTATCATAATTCGGAAGATGCAGGAATTTATAGAATTAATGACGAAACCGTTATTATTCAAACCGTAGATTTCTTTCCGCCGATTGTGAACGATCCTTTTGAATACGGTCAAATTGCAGCCGCAAATTCTCTCTCTGATATTTACGCGATGGGAGCAAAACCAATTACCGCTCTCAGCATTGTATCTTTTCCAAAAAACAAGCTGAAAATTGAATATCTTAGAGAAATTCTTGCCGGTGGAATGGATAAATTGAAAGAAGCCAAAACCGCATTAGTTGGCGGACATAGTGTTGAAGATGATGAATTGAAATACGGATTATCAGTAACCGGAATTTCTCATCCAAATGATATTTGGAAAAATAACGGCACAAAAGAAGGCGATATCATTATTATGACTAAAAAAATTGGTACCGGAATAATTAATACTGCTCTTCGTGCCGGATTTGCTTCGGAAGAATCATTAAAAGAATCATCAAAACAAATGCGAGAATTGAATAAATATTCAGCTGATATTGCAAAGAAAATCGGTATTTCTTCTTGTACCGACGTAACCGGATTTGGTCTTATCGGCCATCTTTATGAGATGATTGATACCACAAATCTCAGTGCAATTCTTAATTTTGATGAGATTCCAATTCTCCCCGGAACAATTGATTATGCCCAAATGGCAATGATCCCGGAAGGCTCATACAACAATCGAGAATTTAGACAATCTTCTGTTAAAAATTACGATCAATTGTCTGATTTACAAATTGATTTGCTGTTTGACCCACAAACTTCCGGTGGATTACTCTTCTCAGTAAACGAAAATAAAGCCAACCTGCTTTTAAAAGAATTAATTGAAAATGGAATTGATGCTCATATTATCGGTGAATTTGTCAAAGGAGATAATAAAATTGAAATTAAATGATTATATCCTGACGTTTGAATCAACTCATAATGCTTTGGCTACTGAAAAAATTCTTACAAAAAAGGATATTGAAGTTGAATTAATTCCTACTCCAAGAGAAATTTCTGCGGAATGTGGATTTACGCTTATTTTGGAAAAAATGGATTTACAAACAATTAAAGATAATACAAACCCTAAAATTTTAGGTGATATTTATATCATTATAAAAGAAGGTAAAAGGAAAAAATATGAGAAAGTTGATTGATTGTCGCGGAATGGCTTGCCCTCAACCGGTAGTTGAAACTAAAAAAATGTTAGATAAAAAAGAATCTAATCAATATGAATCTATTGTTGATAATAAAGCTGCAAGAGAAAATATTAAAAAATTCTGTAAAAGTTATGAAGCCGAGATTTCACAGATTATAGAAGAAAATGGTATTTATCGAATCTTCATCGAAACAAAAAATGATTTGGTTGTTAAAAATGATAAAGACGTTGATTTTAATTTATATCAATGTGAAATTCCGGAAATAAAAACAGGTAAACAAATAAAAAAAATATTCATTTCTACAAATCAATTAGGTGTTGGTTCTGAAGAATTAGGTAAAAATCTGATGACTGGATTTATTTATACTTTGAATGAACTTGCGGTAAAACCTGAAATGATTTTATTTATGAATTCCGGAGTTGAATTATGCCTAAAAAATGCACCTACTTTGAAAAGTTTGACTAAACTGTCCGAAAGCGGCGTAAAGATTCTCGTTTGCGGAACTTGTTTGGATTACTATAATTATACTGCGGATTTGGGAGTTGGAAAAATTTCCAATATGTATGAAATAACAGAAAATTTGATGGATTCTAACTTTGTTCTGAAAATTTAGCCACCGATTTTATGAATAAACAGAAAAATAAAGAAAGAATATTTAACCACTGATAACACAGATAAACACGAACGAAGTTGTAGATCAAGCAGCTTGCTTGAGGTATTTTCCGATTGTACGAATTCGAAGAAAGATGATAACCTGATGATTGTCATTCCAGTGAAAAAAAATGATTGTCATTCCCGTGAAAACGGGAATCTATTATCTTATTCGGAAAAATGACAACCGACCGGAAGACTAAAGAAAGACAAGATTTTAGCCACTGATAACACAGATGAACACGAACGGAGTTGTAGCTCAAGCAGCTTGCTTGAGGTATTTTTTCGATAGCACGAATTTGAAGAAAAACGATAACCGGATGATTGTCATTCCCGTGAAAACGGGAATCTATTATCTTATTCGGAAAAATAACAACCGACCGGAAGACTAAAGAAAGAAAAGATTTAGCCACTGATAACACAGATGAACACGAACGGAGTTGTAGCTCAAGCAGCTTGCTTGAGGTATTTTCCGATTGTACAAATTTGAAGAAAAATGATCACCTGATGATTGTCATTCCTGTGAAAAAAAATGATTGTCATTCCCGTGAAAACGGGAATCTATTATCTTATTCGGAAAAATAACAACCGACCGGAAGACTAAAGAAAGAAAAGATTTAGCCACTGATAAC
>JAMOQM010000031.1 GCA_027064005.1 Candidatus Cloacimonadota bacterium
AAAGTTTCATTCCCGATTGAGATTAGTGATGAGAGAATTTATGAACTTCTCACATTCAAAATAGATTGGATTCGAAAAAATTTAAGAAAGAATCACTTCAAAAAAATAAAACAAAATACATTTTATGCCGATCAAAAAACACTTCCCTTTAAAGGAAAAGAATACGAATTAAAAATATTTCCAAATAAATATCATTCAAAGATAACTCTAACCGATTCCGAGATTCACGTATTTGTTACGAATAATCCATCAAAATCAGATATTCAGAATTTCATTAATGATTGGTATCGAATACATTTAAAGGTTCGAGGGGAAGAATTAATTTCAAAATGGGAAAAAATCATCGGTGTAAAATCCAACGAATTTAGAATTAAAAAGATGAAAACCAGATGGGGTACTTGCAATTATAAAGTAAAAAGAATTTGGTTAAATTTGGAATTAATGAAAAAAGCTGATGAATGTTTGGAATACGTTGTTGTCCATGAATTAATGCATTTGCTTGAACCGAGTCATAATGCAAATTTCAAAGCTTTGATGAGCCAATTTCTTCCTAATTGGAAATTTCTGAAAGCTAAATTAAATGGCAAAATTTAGAGTTGATAAATGAGTTTTTATTTCAAATTACAATTTCGAAGAATTGAAAGAAAATTTTTGGAGATAGGATTAAAACCGCTAATCGGCTTCATTATTATTCCTATTATTTTTATCTTTTTTTCTAAATATTTGTTTTACAGATTTCCTTCTTCCGGATACTTATATCCTATTTTATCAATATTAATTTCTTTTAAATTGAGTGAAAAAAGAAGGAATGATTTCCTAAATACTTTGTTTAATTTTGCAAATTATCATAAAATCAGATTAATAGAAAACTACATTTTTGCCACTCCGTTTATAATTTTTCTTTTGTTGGAAAATTTTTATTTTGAATCTTTGGGATTGACTTTCGTTACAGCTCTCTTATCTTTCATAAAAATCAAACAGAGTTGGAATTTGAAAATACCTACCCCATTTAAAAAATTTCCTTTTGAATTTATTGTTGGATTTAGAAAAACGTTTTTTATATTTCCTATAATTTATTTTTTTTGTTTTAAAGCATTTAAAATCCAAAATTTTAATCTTGGACTTTTCTCGTTAATCGCTGTTTATTTACTGAGTTTCCTTTATTATCCCAAACCGGAAAACATCTATTTTGTTTGGATATATTCTACCGATAGCAAGGCTTTTTTATTAAAAAAAATTATGAACGCCTTAATTTGTTCCTCAATAATTTCCTTACCAATTCTTTTTAGTTTAGTATTATTTTTTAATGGAAATTTGTGGTTGATTTTGGCAGTTTTAATTTTCGGAATCTTACTTTTAACTTCTATAATTTTGGCAAAATATTCAACATTCCCTTCGGAAATGAATTTGCTTCAAGGAATAATTTACGGAATAAGTATTTGGATTCCACCAATGTTTTTAATAACTATTCCCTATTTTTACAAACACTCAAAAACTAATTTGGAGAATATTTTAGAATGATCTCAATCAAGAATTTATCAAAATCTTATGGTAATAATCAAGTACTGAAAAATGTTAGCTGTGATTTATCAAAAGGTAAAGTTTATGGATTTGTGGGTGAAAACGGTGCAGGAAAAACAACTTTATTCAAATGTATTGCCGATTTGGAAACCTACGATGGCGAGATTAAATCAGAATATCAGGTCTTAAAAAATCATATCGGATTTTTACAAACAAATCCAATTTTTATGTCATTAATTACCGGTTGGGAGTATCTGAAATTATTGAGCATTGCCAGAAATATTAAGAATGATGATTTTGAGAAAAGAAATATTTTCAATTTACCTTTAGATCAATACACTGAAAACTATTCAACCGGAATGATGAAAAAATTAGCTTTTATGGGAATTCTTCTTCAAAAAAATGATATTTATATTCTGGATGAACCTTTTAACGGCGTTGATATTCATAGTAATATTCTTATTTTGGAAATTATCGCTAAGTTAAAATCTCTTAATAAAACCGTCCTAATTTCTTCTCATATTTTTTCTACTTTGAATGATTGTTGCGACGAAATACGTCTAATTAAAAACGGTCAATTCCACAAAACAGTCCAAAAAGAAAATTTCTCACTTTTGGAAGAAGAAATGCGGAAATTTGTGGTTGGTAATAAAATCTCTGCTCTTGAGATCGAGTAATTTTTTGTAGATGAACATTCTGAAGATTTAAATTTCCCGATAAAATATATTAATTTGATTTCTTATTTTCAAGAATGGATTCAACCGCAACAAAAGCTGTTGAAAAAGCTATTTGAAGATTATATCCACCGGTGTCAGCATCCAAATCTAAAATTTCGCCGGCAAAAAACAAGTTGTCGTAAAGTTTAGATTTCATTTGAGTAGAAACTACATCTTTTAAAGAAATGCCTCCGGAAGTGATTATTGCTTCCGAAATAGGTCTGGCAGATTTTAAGCTTAATTTAATACCTTTTAACCATTTTTTTAATGATTTTCTTTCTGATGAATTTATCTGATTTCCCGGTTTTTCGGCATCTAATCCAATTTCAGCCAAAACTACATTAATCATTTTGGAAGGAAGTAAACTTTTTAAAATAGATTTTACCTTCTTTTTTCCAGAAGATTCAAATTCTCTTAACAATCTTTTATCTAAAGTTTTATCATCCAAAGCCGGTTTTAAATCTAATAAAAAATACATATTTTCTTTAGAATAAATTTCATGCGAAAATTCTTTTGAAATGGTTAATACTATCGGACCGGAAATACCGAAATGCGTAAAAATCATCTCACCAAAATAATCTTTCTTCTTTTTGTTATTAATCCAAACGGAAATTGAGACGTTTTTTAAGCTTAAACCTTGTAATTTTTTAGGAAGATTTCCTTCAATTTCAATTGCATTTAAAGCCGGGATTGGCGGAATTATTTTATGACCCAATGTTTTAGCAAAAATATATCCATCTCCGGTAGAACCGGTTAAAGGATAAGATTTTCCACCTGTACATAAAAGAAAATTTTCGCCATAATATTTTCCTAATTTTGCTTCAATTCCAACGATTTCACCATCTTTTAAAATGAAATTTTTTACCGGATTCAGATAGCTAATTTCACCTTTATTTTTTAAAATATTTTTTTTTAAGGAGTTAACAACATCGGTGGCTTTTTGAGATTCAGGAAAAACTCTTCCTCCCCGCTCGACAACAGTTTTAATTCCAATATTGGCAAAATATTCTAATAATTCATTATTGTAAAATTTGGAAAAGGTGTATTTTAAAAATCTATAGTTTTTCCCAACATGTTTATAGAATTCGTCTTGGGAAGCTGTATTACATATATTGCATCTACCTTTACCGGTGATACTTAATTTGATTCCGACACGGTTCATTTTTTCAATAAGAAGTACTTTTAAACCTTTAGAAGATGCGTGACCGGCGGCAAATAAACCTGATGCTCCGGCACCAATAATAATTAAATCATAATTTTTCATATTACTCGGGGATTGTTTTAAATAATTGATTGGTAGCGAAGAGAGGATTTGAACCTCTGACCTTCGGGTTATGAGCCCGACGAGCTACCAGACTGCTCCACTTCGCGACAAAAAATGGGGTGGGAGATGGGGCTCGAACCCACGACACCATGAACCACAATCATGTACTCTGCCAACTGAGCTACACCCACCACAACAAATAAAAAAATGGTACGCCAGAAGGGACTCGGACCCCTGACCCACGGCTTAGAAGGCCGTTGCTCTATCCAGCTGAGCTACTGGCGCACATGGTAGCGGCGCAGGGACTTGAACCCCGGACACTCGGATTATGATTCCGATGCTCTAACCAACTGAGCTACGCCGCCATGGTAGCGAGGAGAGGATTTGAACCTCTGACCTTCGGGTTATGAGCCCGACGAGCTACCAGACTGCTCCACCTCGCGTCAACAAATCAACAAGAAATTATCCCTTTTTTGTGTCAAGATAAAAAAAACGTTAGGAATGAATAATCTTACAAAAATCTTCGTAATTTATTTATTCAACAAAAAATACAATATTAGAAATAAAATGGTATTTTTAAATATTATTTGGTAAATCTATCAAAACTTTTTGCAGTGCCAATTCAAGTTTTTGTACAACAACTCTGGTATTAATGCATGGACCTTCCGGTCTGTCATTTAAAACTCCGTAAACAGGAATTGGAAAAACATCCTGAATACCATCAACCAAGTCTCTTTGACACGCAACGGCAATAATAAATTTAGGTCTGATATTTACAATAATTCTTCTCGCTAAAGTTCCGCCTGTGGCGATTGCAATATGGGTTTTATATTTATTTGCCAGGTTTTTCAAATCACCGATATCGCATCTTCCGCAATTTACGCAATTTTGGATATTAGTTGTAATTCGGATTTTACAATCAACATGTTGCAGGCAATGGGGGAGGAGGATCAGTACTTCTTTAGCTTTAAATTTCTTTTTTAAAGCTTTTACAAAGGAGTTATTTACATAAACAAAAGAGTCTCTGATTTTATCTTTTTTAATCCCAAACATTTTTCCTAAAATAATAGCCACAGGAAATAAAAAAATTATAGATAACCTAACGGCAAATTTCGTAATTAAAAAATTGCGTTCCGTATAACAAGTTAGAATTACCAGTAAAATCCCTGAAATAATAATAGCAAAAAATATTCTCAAAGAATATAAAGTTATAAATGCTAAAACATTGCTAATTTCGTGTAATCTTGGTGATATAAACCACCATAAAAGAGTCGTTAACATCATCATTAAGACTAGTGAAAGCGAGGAAAGAAAGAGAAACAACCCTTTACCTTTAGTATTTATTTCAAGTTCCATTTGTAAAAATATCTCCGTTTTTTATTCTTGCTCCGAGATGAAAATCATAAGCATTCATATCTTTTTTTCCAGCCGGTTGGACTATTGTAATCAGAATATTTTTTGTTAGAGTAGAAACTTCCAAGCCTATTTTTTTATGAATATTTACAATTGTGCCAGGAGTTTTATTTGATTCAATATCTAAAATTTTTAGAGATTTTATCTTAATTTTTTTTTCTTTGAAATTTGAAATAGCTCCGGGATAATTTGAAAACGCTCTTACAAAATTATGTATTTTTTCGGCAGGATTATTCCAATCTAAAAAAGTATCTTTCTTCTCAATTTTAGTTGTAAAACTAGCTTTAGAATCATCCTGAGGAATAAACTCTATCGCATTTTCCTCATATTTTTTCAAAGTATTTATTAGCAATGAAACACCTTTATTAATCAAGATTTCTTCTAATTCTGAAAAATTAATTTCATTATCAATATTTATCTTTGTTTGAGATAAAATCGGACCGGCATCCATTTTAGCGACAATTTTAAATATTGTTACACCTGTTTCTCTATCTCCATTTAAAATGGGAAAATTAATAGGTGAAGATCCTCGATATTTAGGTAATAAGGAAGGATGAACATTTATACAACCGTATTTTGGAATTTTACGAAAAGCTCGTTTTAGATAACCTCCGAAAGCTACAGTAATGACAATATCAGGATTAAGTTCCTTAATATAATTTAGAAAATCTTTTGCATTAACATCTTCAGGTTGTTCAATTTTTATTCCTAATTTTTCAGCAGCAATTTTAACCGGTGGTGGTTGAATTTTCCGTTTTCTACCTTTCTGACGATCCGGTTGAGTTATTACTAAAATTGGTTTATATAAATTCTCATTTAAAGAATTTAAAAAAGGGACAGCAAATTCAGGCGTCCCCATAAAAATAATTTTTTTTAATTTAGTTTTGAATATTGATTCCATTTTCATCCGTGCGATTCATAAGAGTCTTAATTTTTTTATTAACGGGAATTAATCTAAATTTAGAAGCTCGATCGACAAATAAAATACCGTCTAAATGATCATATTCATGTTGAAGAGCTCTTGCTAATAAATCATTATCGGCTTCAAGTCTAAACTTTTTACCTTTCAAATTTGTAGCTTCAAAAAGTACCGAAGAAGGTCTTTTAACTTCAACATAAATATCAGGAATACTAAGACATCCTTCTTCATGTGTAGCTGATCCTGTCATTTCTAAAAACTTAGGATTAATACAGACGATAGGATTTTTTTTACCGGTTTCCGTCCAAGTAGTATCGACCACAAATATTCTTAATGATTTTCCGACTTGGGGAGCTGCTAAACCAACTCCATCTCGTTCGTACATTGTATAAATCAAATCATTAACAAAATCTTTAATTTCGTTAGTAATTTTTTCAACAGGTTCCGCTTTAGAACTTAAAACTTTATCACCGATAATTCTAATTGGTAATAAGTTATTTTTCCTCTTTTGTTTCATTAATTACACCTGCAACCGCTGTTTTTTGGAATTCAATTTTTGTGTTTTCATCGAATTTAATAACAACAGTCCCTTTATCTTTTTTAATACTGGATATAACTCCAATCATACCGCTATTTGTAATTACTTTATCATGAACTTTCAATTCATCTAACATTTTCTTTACTTCTTTTTGTTTTTTCTGTTGAGGTTTAATCATCAGAAAATATAAGATTGCAAACATTAAAATAAATGGTAAAAGTCCTCCGATAAGACTTGGGTTTTGTGCGGCAGCATTCAATAATAGATACATTTTAACTCCTTTTTTTTAAAATATTTGTGGAAAAATTCTAATTAATATTTGTAAGCAGATATTAGCAAAAACACCCGCCACTATATCATCAACCATAATTCCCCAACCTTTTGGTAAACTTTGAACTTTATAAATCGGTTGAGGTTTTGCAATATCAAAGACTCTGAAAAATATAAACGCATAAATTGCTAAAAGCAAAGATTTTGGTAAAAAAAGTATAGTTACAAAATAACCGACAAATTCATCTATAATGATTTTTCCGTCATCATGTCCCAAAGTTTTTTCAGCCAAAGATGTAATAACCACCCCAATTAAACTCAATCCGGTTAGAAATATAACAACAATAAAATTATCATAATTTGTTTTAAACAAACTTGCAGGCAAAATATAATATATTAGAGCTGCAAATAAAGTTCCGGCGGTTCCGGGTGCAACAGGAAAATATCCTATTCCAAAAATCGTTGCTAAATAGACGGATAATTTTTTCATTTTATCTCTGAATCATCGTTAAAGTTAATCTCAATATAAGCTTCTTTTTTGATATTTTTTATCCATTCTTTATATAATTCTTCTTCTTTATTTGCCATTGCCATATCTTTGATTCTATTTTCAATTTCGCTAAATTTATATTGTCGAGAAGGTATTTTTTCTAATTTTTTGAAGATATATAAAACGTTATCCTGTTTAATAACATCTGTGCATTCACCATATTTTAGAGGAGTTAAATACGGTTTAAACAGTTCAGGATAATTATCTTTCGGAAATTCGCCCAAAACACCGCCTCTAACAGCTGTTGAATCGTCTTCCGAATAAGTCTTGGCTAATTCAGAAAAATCAGCTCCGGCACGTATTTTTGAGACAATATTATCCATTAATTTCATTTCAGCTTCAATATCTAATTTTGTTGGCTTAACAAGTTTTAAAATATGTCTTACCCTAATTTCATCACCGCGTTTTTCTTCCATTTTGATAACATGATAACCAAATCTTGTTTTTACTACTTTGGAAATTTGTCCCGGTTGCAAACTAAAGGCAGCGTCTTCAAACGGTTTAACCATCATTCCACGACTAAAAAATCCTAAATCTCCGCCATTTTTTCCGCTATAATCGTCACTTTCTTTTTTAGCTAATTCTGCAAAATCAGCACCGTTATTTAATTCATCAACAATTTTATTAATTGCTTTAAAAGCTGTTTTATCAGTTTCTTTACTAGGTTTAACGGTTCTCATAATCATTCCGATTTTATCCATTTC
Source organism: Candidatus Cloacimonadota bacterium (assembly GCA_027064005.1). Lineage (GTDB taxonomy): Bacteria > Cloacimonadota > Cloacimonadia > Cloacimonadales > JAMOQM01 > JAMOQM01. Next base: position 7,896 of record JAMOQM010000031.1, read on the forward strand.
CGGTCGCAAAGGCAGGCTGTCTTTTTTCTCATTATAAAATTCTTCCACTTCGGCAGAAGTTACGTGAACCTTACTTTTGATTTCATTTTGGATAATTTGATCTTTAAGTTTTTGTTCGGTAATCATTTTTTTATAATATTCTTTGAGATCCACAGGATTCAAATTAGCTTTTTTTAATTCTTTAAGAAAAGTTTGATGGTCGGGAAATTTTGCTTCAATTTGTTTGAGTTGATTATTAGCCAATTCTTCAACTTTCAAATTATCAACAGAATAATTATTTTCTTTAGCTTTTTGAATAACGAGTTTAGTTTCGATCATTTTATTCAAAACATCTAATTTTGAAACACCTTTTGGAATATTATTCATTGCTTTAAGTTGGTTGATATTTTTTTCCAAATCACTTTTGAGAATAATTTCATCACCGACTTTAGCGACAATTTTATCCAAATTTACAGCGAAGATTTGAATGGCAACAAGTAAGTTTATTACGATTACTAATATTTTTTTCATTTTAACCTCATATAGAAATTAATATTTTTGATTGAGCTTTTAACTTATCAATGAAATTTCTGTAAAGCTCTTTTTTCTTATTTTTGATTATTCTATTTTTTATTATGTTTTGAACATCTTTGAATTTATCATATTCCACGAAATTATTTTTACCGTAAAATCTGATAATATAATATCCTTTGTTAAGTTTAACGGAAGCATAATAGTATTTTTTAAGTGAATTTAATTTATTCCAGATTTTAGAATCCACATCTTTTTTTGAAACATATCCAACAAGTCCGCCACTTTTTGCATATTTATTTTGAGAATATTTTTTAGCTATTTGTTTAAATGGTTCGCGATTATTTAATTTCACTAAAACAGTATCTCTCATTTCTTTTGTTTTAACAAATATTTCTTGCAAAGCAAATTTTGTTATCTTTTTTCCAAACTCTTTTTTATGAATTTTATAGAAGTTATATTCTTCATTTTCATTAATCGTTATATTTGATATTTCATTAGCTAACAAAGCGTTAGCTTTAACTTTTTTTATTGCAGATTCTATTTTTGATTTGATAATAGGATTTTTACTTAATCCTAATTCATCAGCTTTATTTTCCAAAACGGTAAGATTTATCCAATTATTAATAAAATCTCTTTTTGAATTAATTGAAAGAGTATCCCATTGAGACTTTGTAAAATAATTTTTCATTTGGTTTTCCGTTAAAGAAATATCATTTACTTTAGCCACCACCATATCTATTTTAGAATTTTCCTTTTTTTTACATCCTAAAAAAATTGCAAAAAGCAAGAGAGCAATAAAATATTTTCTCATAATTAATCATCCAAATTAGGTTGAGTAAAAATTATATCCAATTTTAAATCATCTGTTTGAAAATCGATATTATCAAAATTTTTTCCTTCTTTTAATGACTTTACTATAATCCCGTAATTATCTTTATCGCCGGAAGTTATAGCTTGAACAATTGGTGTGATATTTATTCTTAATTCCTTATCATATTCCAAAGAATCGGTTGTTACGGTTGAACCGGATAAAGATATGTAATTTTCCGAAGATATCGGTAAATCAGGATTTTCAGAAGTTACTAAATATGGATAAAACGAAAAAGCATGATCTGTTAAATATTTATCGCTAAGTTCTGTGTGGAGAACTAATTCCGCTTTATTGACAGTAAGTTTTTGATATTCAGAATTGGAATTTATTCCCGGGAAAAGATTTTGAGGAAGATTAAATTTGAAGAACATTCTGGTGGGGGAGATGTTAGAAATTGTTAATCCTTGAATTTCATCTGTAGAAATTTGTTCATTAATAATAAAAGTATCGTAAGCCGGTGGTCTAAAATAAGTTACATCAACTGTATCCGTTTCTGTTCTATAAGTAAATGAAAGATGAGGTTGAACAAGATTTTCCGATGAATTCAATTCCAAATAATTTGTTTCCGGATCATGATAATAATCTTGCTGTAAAACCATTAATAGACCGTTATTTAACGAATCTGCTGATATCCAAGTATTTAGTAATTCTTTAAAGTTATTTATTGCTTCATTATCGGAATTAATATCAAATACAAGGGAATCGTTTTCTATTGTGTAATCTGTTAAGATAAAAGGATTAGCTGAAATTTCATCAGGATTATCCCAATTTTCATCAGATGTTGCTTTGAATTTATTAGCTTTATTTTCATCCCAATTTTGTAATATTTCTGAAAAATTAAATTCATTGGGATTCAATAGTGAATTTTTAGTAAATGGAAAACTCAGTCGTAAATGTGTTAAAGTTACAATTGAATCAGGTAAATTTGTGAATTTTAAAAGTACCTTTGCTTCTTTAGAATTGTTTGTTCCTAAAAATAAAGATGTGTTATTTGCATAATTTTCGGTTGTATCCTGAAAACTATATTGATTTGTAAAACAAGAATCAGGAATTGTTATCATAGTTGGTGTTATTCCCGAACCAACAAATCCCACCGTATTTTTTGATGAATCTATGCAAGATGTGAGTAGGAAAAGTGTTCCTATAATTAAGATAATACATTGTTTCATATTATTATTACTCCTTTTAATTAAAATATAGTAGTAGTAGTAGAGTGTGTGTATTAGTGGACAATAGAGGTTTTCGTTCTCTTAAAACCTTTAAATACATACATTTATAGTTTTTATAAATTTGTGGACAATTTGTAAATAAGATGTTTATATAATTGATGTTATTCACTTTACGTAAATTAGCTATGGTAAAAAAATACTTTATAGACATTAATAAACATTTATTCATGTGTATAAGTGAATATCTTAAAAATATCATTGTTTTATTTCTTTAATTAAGCTTTCAATTTCGATTCTAAAATCATTATCTTCTTTGAATTTTTTCTCAACTGTTTTTTTGGCATGTAAAACGGTGGTGTGATCTTTACGTTTATAATAAAGTGCAATTTCTTTGAGAGAAAGTTGAGGAATTAAAAGGTTTGATAAATACATGGCAATTTGTCGAGGAAAGGCAATATTTTTTTTTCTTGTTTTATCTAATAATTGATAAGCTGTTATTTTGAAATGTACGCATATTTTCTTAAGAATTAAATCCATACTTATATCTTGAATTTTATCTGAAATCATATCACTCAAAACTTCTGTAGCAATTTCTCTGGTAATATCAACAGTGTTAATCTTATTATAAGATGCGTAAGCTGATATTCGAATTAATGAGCCTTCAAGAGTTCTAATATTATTGTAAATATGTTCAGCGATAAATTCCATAACATCATCTTGTAATTGAATGTTATCAGATTCTGCTTTTTTACGTAAAATAGCGACTCTGGTTTCGAAATCAGGTGTTTTTAAGTCTGCTAATAATCCCCACTCAAATCTTGTTACAAGTCTTTTCTCTAAATCGGCAATATCTTTTGGCGGGCGATCACTTGTCATAACAATTTGTTTTTTACGGTCATATAAAGCATTAAAGGTGTGGAAAAATTCTTCTTGAGTACCTTCTTTTTTTGCCATAAAGTGAATATCGTCAATAAGTAAAACATCTATATTTCTATATTTATTTCTAAATTTTGGCATTGAATTACTTCGAAGTGCATCAATCATTTCATTTGTAAAAGATTCACTTGAGGTGTAATATACTTTTTTATTACTCATTTCTTTTAAAACAAAATTACCAATAGCTTGCATTAGGTGAGTTTTTCCCATTCCGGATTCACCGTAAATAAATAAAGGATTGTAAATATTTCCAGGAGATTCAGCCACTGCCATGGAAGCGGAATGAGCAAAATTATTACTTTTACCGACAATAAATTCTTCAAAAGTGTATTTATAATTCAATTTAGGTTTTTCAAAAGAACTGTTTTTTTGTAAATTTTCGACAACTTTTTCTTTTGATATTAATTCATTTGGGGTAAACCTAATTTCATATTTTACTTTAAAAATATTATTGCTAATTTCCGAAATCAAGGATGTATAATTTTTATTAAGAAAATCTGCTGCAAATTTTGTCTGAACTTTAATTAATAAAACATTATCCTTAAAAGAAATAAATTTTGTGTTTTTAAACCAGGTCTGAAAGCTTCTTGGATCAATTTTTTCTTCTAAAGATAGAAGTAATTGCTCCCAAATACTTTTTTCATCCATATCAATTATCCTCTTTGTTATCCACACGGTTTATAAAACAAGAATTTCTATCAACAATGTATATAACTTAATGTATTTTGGTATTTTATATAAATCGTGGATTGTTAATCCACAGATTGTCCACACTAAAAAAAATAATTGTGGATAAATAATTAAATAAAATCATAACAAATTTTTAAAAATCTTTTTTATTGTCAAGATATGAAGTGTGGATAAGTATAATATTATAATTTTTTTTTTTAAGAATATTTTTTACTTTGAAAATTTTAAGCGTTTAAAATTAATTATTTTGACTTAATATACTTTTTTTGTACTTTTTGTTTTTAGAAAGAAAATCAACAAAATAAAGAAGTTAGGAGGAAAAATGGCACTTAAAAAAGGTTTGGGTTTATTGGATGTTTTTAGTATCGCTACAGGAGCAATGATTAGTTCAGGGATTTTTATTTTACCGGGATTAGCTTTTGCAAAAACCGGTCCTTCGGTTGTAATATCTTATTTTATTGCCGGATTATTTGCTCTTACCGGATTATTTAGTATTGCTGAACTTTCTTCCGCAATGCCGAAAGCGGGTGGTGATTATTATTTTATTACTCGGTCAATGGGACCAATTGCCGGAACAATTTCGGGGCTTTTAAGTTGGTTTTCACTTTCTTTAAAAAGTTCATTTGCTTTAATAGGTATGGCTGAATTATTAACATTGTTTTATCCTGTAAATATCCATATTGCAGCTATCGGATTTACTTTGATTTTTTTAACTTTAAATATCTTCGGGGTTGAGAAAGTTGGCCACACTCAAACAGGGTTAGTTGGTATTTTACTTCTGGTAATCGGGATTTTTGTATTTTTAGGGATTCCAAATATCAAAATCAGTAATTTCGAACCGTTTACTTTTAACGGAAAATCATCAATTTTTTCGACGGCCGGATTTGTGTTTATTTCTTATGGAGGTTTATTAAAAGTTGCGTCTGTTGCTGAAGAAATAAAAAAGCCTGGTAAAAATATCATTAAAGGGATGTTAATTTCTATTATTGTGGTTGTTATAATGTATTTTCTAATGCTTTTAGTCACGGTAGGCGTATTATCAGCTTCAGAATTATCCGGATCACTAACACCGGTTGCAAATGCTGCCAGAAAATTTATGGGAAAACCGGGAATGTATTTAATGCAATTAGCCGCAATTACAGCCTTTATTTCTACCGCAAATGCCGGTTTGTTAGCTGCTTCAAGATATCCCTTAGCATTAAGTAGAGATAGATTATTACCGGGGTTTTTAAATAAAGTCAGCGAGAAATATAGATCACCGTATTCCGCTTTAATCGTTACCGCCGGATTTATGATAGTAACTTTGTTTTTAAATCTTGATGTATTGATAAAAGTTGCTTCTACTGTTTTAATAATGACCTATATTTTATCCAATTTTTCCGTAATTATTTTACGAGAGAGTAAGTTGCAAAATTATCGTCCTATTTTTAAATCCCCACTTTATCCTTGGGTTCAATTTATTGGCATTATCGGATTTGTTTTTTTATTAGTGGAAATGGGATTTTTGGCATTGATTATTAGTTTGGGATTGATTATTTTAGGTCTGTTTGTTTATTTGGTTTATGGACGAAAATCACAAATAAAAGAATATGCTTTATTACATTTGATTGGAAGAATGTTGAATAGAAAATTAACGTCTCATAAACTTCAAACCGAATTAAAAAACGTTATTCTGGAAAGAGATGAGATTGAGTTGGATTTTTTTGATAAATTAGTTAAGGATGCTATAGTTTTAGATATTCAAGATAATTTTTCTTTTGATGAAGCAATTAAACTTTTTTCAGACAAAATTTCTCAAAAATATAAGATAAATAATGATGAAGTTTTTAATGCTTTTATGGAAAGAGAAAGCCAAGGAAGTACCATTATTACAGAAGAGGTTGCTGTTCCACATATTATTTTAAAAGGTAAGCATAAATTTGGATTGTTATTAGCTCGCTCTAAACAGGGAATCTTTAATAATGATAGCAAAATTACCGCCTTTTTTGTGTTATTTGGAACTTTGGATGATAGGATTTATCATCTTCGATCTTTAGCTTCTATTGCTCAAATATGTCAAAATGAAAAGTTTGTGAATTTATGGAAAAACGCTAAAAATGTAAATGATATGAGAGATTTAATTTCAATAATTCCAAGAAAAAGAAATAAATTCTAATAATAATTTAAATAAAAAAAAAGATGGTTGATTTTGGGGATTATAATCAACCATGCTTTTTAAGTAAGAGGTAATTAAAAATTAAAAGGATTATCCAGTTAATCTTTATTTACTAAGCAATATTTGTGCCAAACAAAGTTTTGGTTAGTTAAAGTATTGTTTTCCAATAATATAAATAAATATCTTTAAAAGCTGGAGACGTTGAATAATTTCACAACGTTGTTCTTTATCAACACTAATGTTGAAAAGTATCTTCATTATGTAGTATTTGAAATATTATAAGTTTTTATTTATAATCAAATCTATATCGTTTTCTAATTCTTTATAGGAATCTTCATAAATTTTTTTTATAGATTCTTTTTGTATTTGTCTAATCCGTTCTCGAGATAAACCTAATTGTTTTGCAATTTCAGCAAAATTCTTTTCTTTGTTGTCGTCCAATCCAAAATAAGACCTCAAAATATATTCATTTCTTTCCGGAAGTTTTTTAATTAAATCGTTAATTTTCTTCTTTAATTTTTCTTCTTTATATTGCTTATTTGGATCAAGATTGTTAGGATCGGATAAAAAAGTGTTTATGGTAATATTTTTAGTTTTAAGGTTATTTGACTCACTATCTAAAGAAACTGTTTCAGGAATTTGTCTTTGAACCTTCGCCAAAGTTTTTAAATCAATGTTTGATTGTTTAGAGATTTCTTCATTTGAAGCTTGTTCTCCTGTTTTTTGATATATATTTTCTCTTGTTTTTCTGATTTTATTATTTACATTGTTTTTTCCGAGCGGGACAATTATCATTGATTTATTGTTACTTATTGCAGCGTTAATTCTCTGTTTTATCCACCAAACTGCGTATGAAATAAGTTTAATATTTTTATCAGGATCGAATTTTTCTATTGCTTTTATTAAACCTTGATTTCCTTCACTAATTAATTCATTAAAAGATAAACCTCGGTTTTGGTATTTTGTTGCGACTCTAACAACGAATTTAAGGTTAGATTCAATTAATTTATTTAATGCTTCTTTATCACCGTTTTTGGCTTTAATAGCAAGCTTATTTTCTTCTTCTCTGCTCAAAGTAGGTATTTTGGAAATATCTTTGAGATATTGTTGTAAACCTTTATCGTTATATACATTTTCACTCATAATTTATCCTTGAAATTCATTCAGGTGATCTTCTAAAAAATCTATTAACTCATCATCCGACATATTTATTTTTTTTACTAATGAAAAAACTAATCTTACACCGGAAATATTAAAACCCAATTCTTGTGTCAATTTAATTATGACACTTATTCGTAAAATATCTTCTTTGGTAAAACATCTAAAATTACTTTTATCCCTTTTTGGCTTAATAAGATGTTTTCGTTCGTAATTTCTTATTGTCTGTTCGTGAATACCTAATAATTTTGAGACATCACCTATATTTATTGATTTTTGCATTAATTTATAAACCTTTTATTACGGTTAACGGGTCAATTGCTTTTCCTTTTATGCGGTATTCAAAATGGAGGTGAGGTCCGTAAGCGTTTCCACTTTGTCCTAAAGTTGCAATCGGTTGACCTTTTTTTACAACATCACCTAATCTAACTAAATTTGTTTCATTATGAGCATAAACCGTCATTATTGAATTCCGGTGTTCCAAAACTATAACATTTCCATAACCTTTTTGAATTCCTGCAAAAACAACTTTGCCGTCCAAAACGGCTTTAATCGGTGTTCCCAAAGGTGATGCAATATCAATTCCTTTGTGAGGTCGTCCATTTCTCAAACCGAATTTGGAGATAACTTTTCCCATAACAGGAATTACAATATCATCATTTTTAACAACTTTAATAGTATTGTCCGGAGTTTTTGATGATTTGTTTTTATATTTAAATGAAGAGTAGTTCGATACGAGCAATTTTTGTCCAACAGAAATGTTGTTATTTTTCAAATTATTAATCTTTTTTAATTCATCCAAACTCATTTCATGATTTTTAGCGATTCTATAAAGATTATCACCTTTTTTAACAACATAATGTTTTATTTTTTTAGAATTCTTGGAAGAATTTTTTATTTTTTTCACTTCGGTAGTTTTTACGTTTTTAATTTTATTTTTACTTGAGAGAAAGATTTTTTGATTTACTTTGATATCAAACGAGGCGAGATTATTATATTCAACCAAATCCATTACCGGAATTCCAAACATTTTTGATATCCGATATAATGTATCGTGTTTTTTAACAATATAGAAATTTGATTTAGGTATTTTTCTTTGAGTAACGAAAGAATTTTCCGTAACTTTTTTTGGAATAAGATATATCTTTTGACCTTGATAAATTTTATCCTGTTTTAAATTATTATAAAGACGTATTTTTTTGATTGGAATATGGCATTTTTTACTAATTTTTGTTAAGTTATCGCCTTTTTTAACAATGTAATAATCAGACGATTTTGTTATATATGAGGGGTTGCTTTGAAGCGGAAAAAATTTTGTGCTAAAAATTAGAAAAAAAATGAGGATGCAGTTAAATTTAGTATTTGATAGTAAAGTTTTCATAATTCTCATAATCCGTTAAATCTGTTATTTCCAAATTAAAAACCCAACCGTAATTAGGTCCTTTTCTCATTTTTTTGATAAAATTTTTCATATCATTAATTTCCCCTATTGCGATTATTTTTACTTGCATAGAAGCGAGGTTTTTGACGTATCCTTTAATATGATTAAGTCGAGCATATTGCTGACAAAAAATTCTAAAGCCAACACCTTGAACTTTTCCGTTTACGATTATTTCTTTTGCAACCATTAAGATACCTCTTCTCTTTTTATGATATTAAAAATAGAGGTTTAAGACTGTCAATAGATTTTCACTTGACACATCAAATAGAAAAATAATTCAACGAATTATGGAAAATAAAAAAATATTTGAAGATTACATAAAAAAGAATTTTAAAGAAAGATTTGTTTCAATAATGGATGGTTTTAATTTATATCATTCCCTGTTGTTGGAAGAAAATAAAAAAATAAATCTTGTTTCACGTAAAACAATAGAGGATGATTTTTGGAGTTTACATTATTTGGATTCGATTCTTTCTTCCGAAATTTTTAATTTCAACAATAAAAACGTATTGGATTTCGGGACAGGGGGAGGATTACCGGGAATTCCGCTTAAAATTATCTTTCCTAAAATGAAAATTACTTTTCTTGATTCAAGATCAAAAAAAATTAACGCTATTGCCAATATTGTGGAAAATATGAAACTGGAAGCTTGTTATTTTTCTAAAGACAGATTGGAAGATTTTCAGGTTGCAAATCATTATGATAGGTTTGATTATATTGTTTGTCGTTCAGTAAAAATGAATGAATCGATTAGAAAAAGTATTCCGAAAATAATTAAAAGCGAGGGTTCACTCATTCTTTACAAAAGTAAGAATATTGATGATTTAAATATCTTTGAAAATTATAAAACCTATGATGTCAGTAAACCGGAGATTGGAAAAAGATTGATAATAGAGATAAAAAAAATATGAAAAAAATAATTGCCATTGTAAATCAAAAAGGTGGAGTTGGAAAAACAACAACGTCGGTAAATTTAGCTGCCGCTTTAGGAATTTATGAGAAAAAAACACTTTTGATTGATTTTGATCCTCAAGGAAATGCTTCGAGCGGTTTAGGTATTGATAAGGATGATTTGAAATATAATATCTATCATTCTTTGATTGGAGAAAAACCACTAAAAGATGTTATTGTCTCAACTTCTTCAGAAAATTTAGATTTGGCGCCGAGTAATATTGATTTAACCGGAGCTGAAATTGAATTAGTGAAAGAATTTGCTCGGGAGCAAAAATTAACGGAAGCAATAAAATCCGTTAAGGATGATTACGAATATATTTTAATAGATTGTCCGCCTTCTCTCGGATTATTAACCGTAAATGCTTTGACAGCCTGCACGGATGTTTTAGTTCCTATTCAATGTGAATATTATGCTTTGGAAGGTGTAAGTCAGCTTTTAAATACGGTTAGGTTGATTCAAAAAAATCTTAATCCCGATTTGAATATTTTAGGAATTTTATTAACACTTTATGATAAAAGACTGAATTTATCCAGACAAGTTTCTAAAGAAGTTCGCAGATATTTCAAAGAGCAGGTTTTTAATACAATAATTAATCGCAATGTAAAATTAAGTGAAGCTCCGAGTTTTGGAAAATCAATTTTTCATTATGACATTTCTTCAATAGGAGCAAAAAATTATTTAAAATTAGCAACGGAAGTATTGGAAAGATGAAAAGATTAGGAAAAGGTTTAGATGCTTTAATTAAGAATGAAACGGAGTCGGTTGATAAGACCACGGGAATTACTACGGTAAAAACATCATTTATTCATCCAAATCGATATCAACCGAGAAAAAAATTTAATGATGAAAAATTAATCGAATTATCCAATTCTTTGAAAGAAAATGGGATGATTCAACCAATCATTGTTACAAAACAGGATAATTCTAATTATGAATTAATTGCCGGAGAAAGAAGATGGAGAGCGGCAAAATTGGCAGGATTCTCCGAAATTCCCGTAATTGTCAGAAGTGTATCTCCGCAAGAACAACTCCAATATGCTATTATTGAAAATATTCAGCGAGAAAATCTTAATCCGATTGATGAAGCAAAAGCTTATAAACAATTGAGTGATGAATTTAATCTTACCCATTCCAAAATAGCCGAAATGATGGGCAAAGATCGAGCAACCATAACAAATTCTATTAGACTTTTAAGATTGCCTGAAATTGTTCAAGATTTAATTTTAGCGTCAAAAATCAGTTCAGGACACGCTCGAACTATTTTGCAATTGGATGAAAAAGACCAAATCCGATTTGCGGAATATATTGTTGAAAATAAATTGTCGGTTAGAAAAGCGGAAGTCTTATCTAAAAAAATTAATAAATTTGGTTGGGAGGTTTTGGAAAGTCCCAAAAAACCAATTAAATCAGATAATAGATTTTTTGATATTGAGGGTGTTCTAAACACCAGATATAAAACTGAAGTGAAAATCAAAGGAAATCTTTCCAAAGGTAAAATAATTTTTTCATATAGAAATGAAAATGAGTATAAAAAATTAATTTCTTTGCTTAATAAAAATGAATAAAATTATTTTTGCTACTTTAGTTATAGTTCTAAGTTTGGTTTTATTTAATTCTAAAAAGAAAATAGATAAATTGGAATTACAACTAAAAGATAAAAATGAAGAGTTAAAGGTAACAAATAATTATATTGAACAACTTAACCAAAAAATTAAAAAATCGCAGAAATCAGATGTTAAAATTAATGAAGAAGACATAATTAACGATCTGATAAATAAGTATTTAAATAAACAGGAAAGTCCGAAATTAAATTTGTCAATTTCGTCGGAAAAACTCAAAAAAGAATTAGATAATTATCGCGAATTAAATAGATTTATACCAAATAAATATCCCATTGACGGAGAGTTTAATATTTCAAAAACATTTTCCAAAAACCATAAAGCAATTGATTTATCTGCGAAAATTGGAACAAAAGTAATTGCTTCAGCTGCCGGAGTTGTGATTTCTTCAAAACAGGATAAATTTTTAGGTAAAGTCTTAATTTTAGACCATTTAAACGGTTTTATTACTCTTTATGCGCATTTATCTAAAATCTTGGTTAAGGAAAAATATTTTGTTGAAAAAGGTGAATTAATAGGTTTCGTTGGAAATAGTGGAAATAGTAAAAATCCTCATTTACATTTTGAAATAATTAAAAAAGGAATTGAGATAAATCCTGATTCAATTCTTACAAAAAAGATAATTGAATAGAGGTGGTAATGAAGAAAAACACAAAGATTATTTTATCAACAATAATCGGGAAAAAATCTAAAATTGACGGTGATTTGAATATTACCGGAGGTTTAAGAATTGATGGTGAAATAACAGGAAATGTTATGACTGACAGTTTTCTAACTTTAAGTAAAAATGGATTCGTTAAAGCCGATATAACTGCACGGGAGTGTTTAATCTCCGGTAGAGTTATCGGAGATGTTGTTGTGGAAGATGTGCTGGAAATTGGAGAAACAGGGCGAATTGACGGTTCAATAAAAGCCGGTAAATTAATAATTAATTCCGGAGCGGTTTTTAACGGGAATTGTTTAATGACAAAAGAGAATGAAGAAGATGTTAAAGAAACCGAAAATTGAAGATCCCGAAGTTTTTAAATATATTGGATTGATTACCGAGCTGGGTTTATCAACAGCAATCGTTATTGTGATCTCAGTATTAATTACATTCTACATTATAAGGGCTTTGAATCTAAATACCTATTTTTTAACCTTTGGAATATTAATAGGTTTGATAGCCGGTTATTTTAACGCATATAGGATTATAAAAAAATTTTATGGAAAATAAGAAATTTATTAAAACGATACTGATTATTATTTGCTTGACAAGCATTCCCTTTATTATAGTTTTGCCAAAGTTCTTTAATCAGTCTTTGGGTTGGTTGCTCGGTGCGATGGGAAGTACAATTAACTTTTTGTGGCTTTCTTACGACACATTATATAAATTTTCAACGGAAGCAATTAAAGCTAAGGTTAGGTCGGCAAAAGTATTTTACTTTCGATATCTCGTGCTGGTAATTTACTCTGTGCTAATTATTTGGTTAATTAAACCGGATATTTTGACTTTTGGTTTAGGGCTGTTTGCTGCTCAAATATCCATATATATTTATTATGGAATTGATTCAGCTAAAAATATAAAATGGTTTAAAAAATGAGGTAAGTATGAAAAAAAAGAAGTTTAAATTTTGGATGCTTTTTGTAATTTTTGCCATTATTGAATTACCTTTTTCACTCAATCTTGATAAAACACTTCATATTGGAACAAACCCTAAAACCGGTAATTTCTCATTTTGGACTACTTCACATCCAATGACTTTACAACAGAAAATCGAAGAAGAATTTCAGCCGGATCAATATTTAAAAGAATCCGGAGAACACGGGAGTTTTTACGGAAGTGAAAAACTTTATGATGCTTTTGAAAATTTCTTTGGTGAAGGTAAGGCTGTCGGGGCGTTTAAACTAATTCGTGTTTTGATTGTTGTTGATCTTGTATGGCTGTTTCTTGCGTTTTACATAAGAAAAGCTTTGTTGAGAATTCCAAGTAAAAGACAGATTGCTTTCGAGTTAGTTTATTCTTTCTTTGAAGATCTTGTTGTGGATACTTTGGGTAAGGAGAGAATTCGTTTTACTCCTTATATTTTAACGATATTCCTTTTTATTTGGACATCTAACATGTTAGGATTAATTCCTATCCCCGGATTAATGGAACCTACAAGAAATCTCAACGTACCGCTTGGTATGGGCATAATTGCGGTAATTGTTGTGCATTATTTTGCTATTAAGCACAAAGGTATAGGTAATTATCTAAAAGGTTACGCAGAGCCTCTTTTCTTTTTGGCTCCGTTAAATTTAATCGGTGAACTTTCGAAAGCAGTTTCAATATCTTTCCGTCTGTTCGGTAATATTCTCGGAGGTGCAATTATTATTTTAGTTGTATCTTCTTTGGTTAATTTCATTGTTTTACCGGTTGGTCTAAATTTGTTTTTTGGACTTTTTGTAGGAACGATACAAGCATTTGTTTTCACAATGTTATCGCTAACCTATATTGCCGTTGAAATAAACGATTAAGAGAGGTTTTCATGTCATTTTCAATAGAAATTATTAATATTGCTTCATTTCTTGGGGCGGGACTAGGAGTCGGAATTGCTTCTGTAAGTGCAGGTATTGGAGAAGGATATACGGCCGGCCATGCTACTTCCGGAATTATGGAGCAACCCAAAGCAGAAGACCAATTATTACGAAATATGTTAGTATCACAAGCTGTTACGGAAACCGGTGCTATTTTTGCTTTGGTTGTGGCTTTACTTTTAATTTTTGGTGGTTTTGCAAATGGTGCAGGTGGATGGTATCGTACAGCAGCGTTATTAGCTGCCGGATTGGCTGTTGGACTTGGTAGTGTTGGACCGGGATTTGGTTCGGGATATACCGGTGGTCAGGCCATGAAAGCTGTTGCAAGAATGCCTAAACATTCAAATTCAATAACAGCAAGTATGTTGATTGGGCAAGCTTTGGCTCAAACAGATGCTATATTTGCTTTAGTTGTCTCTTTATTGTTATTATATTCCACACCGAATCAACCGGCAGGAGTTGAGGTCGGAAGAATAGTAATCAAATCAATTAGTTTTCTGGGAGCTGGATTAGCTATTGGTTTCGGAACGTTTGGACCCGGAATTGCAATCGGATATGTTTCCGGAAGAGCAAATGAAATGATAGGTAGATTTCCTGATCAGCGTTCGATTTTAACAAGAACGATGTTTTTAGGTTCTGCCGTATCTGAATCTACAGCTATTTATTCATTAGTAATTGCATTTTTATTAATGTTTAGCGTATAAAAAAAATAATCGGAGGATAGTATGCAAGGAATGGAATTTGTTGCAAAAGCAGCGGCATTGTTGGGTTCTGGAATTTGTATGGGAATAGGTGCGTTAGGACCTGGACTTGGTGAAGGATTTGTTGCCGGTAAGGCTTGTGAAGGAATTGCCAGATCTCCTGAAAATGCAAACTTGATTACAAGAACAATGCTTGTTGGTCAAGCTGTATCGGAATCTACAGGTATTTATTCTTTAGTAATTGCGTTACTTTTGATTTTTTCAACTTAAAAAACTGGAGACGATATGATTAGTATCGACTATACTTTAATAATTGTTGTTCTAAACTTTATACTTTTACTTATTGTTTTAAATAAATTATTATTTAAATCCATTAGTAAATTTCTAAAAGAGCGACAAAAAAAGATTGAACAAGATTTAATTAACGCAGAAGATGCTAAGAAAAAAGCTGCTGAATTGGTTCTTCTTAAAGAAGAGGAATTTCATAAATCAGCTCAAGAAGCAAGAAAATTAAAAGAAATTGCTAAACATGAAGCTGAAAAAAATGCCGATAGTCTTATTCAATCAGCAAAATTTAAAGAAAGAGAAATTCTTAAAGAAACCGAATCTAAATTAGAAAGAGAAAGAGAAAAAGCTATCGAAGAGATTAAAGCTGATATTATCGGTTTGGTTTCTTCAGTTACCGGAAAAATTCTTGCAAAAGATTTGAATAATGAAGATGATAAAGTTTTTATTGATCAATTAATTAGCAAGAGAGGACAGAAATGAAAAATATGCTGGTAGCTAAACGCTATGCAAAAGCATTGCTTCCTCTTATTCCTAAAGATAAAGTAAAAGAATTTCTTAGCGAAGTAAAATTACTGAAGAAAGTAACTTTAGATGATGAATATCTTATGGATTTTCTTAATTCTAAAATGGTCAAAACTCAGACTAAATTAGAATTATTGGACGTTGTGATAAAAGATTTTTCTAATTATATTATTTGGAAAGAATTTTTTCAAATTTTATTAGAAAAACAAAGGCAATTTATTTTACCTCAAATTCTTGAAATTCTTGAAAAAGATGTTTTAGAAAAACAGGGGATTGTTAAAATAACTCTTAGAATTGCTAAAAAACACAGCGAAAAAGTTATTCGAAAAATATCTCTTTATGTAGAAAATTTTCTTAAAAAGAAAATCGAAATTAATGAAATTATTGATCCAAATATAATTGGCGGGTTTGTTGCTGAAGGCGATAAATATCTCATAGATTGCTCCGTCCGTCATAATTTGGAAAAATTACAAAGTGTATTAAAAAATTAACTCTAATGAGGAAAATATGAATATACAACCCGAAGAAATAAGTTCAATAATAAAAAGTAAAATCAACGAATTTAAATTTGATATAGATGTTACTGAATCGGGAAAAGTTGTTCAATTAGGTGATGGAATTGCTCGTGTTTACGGTTTACAAGATGTAATGGCCGGAGAAATGATCTTGTTTCCCGGTAATGTTAGTGGGATGGCACTTAACCTTGAAGAAGATAATGTTGGTTGTATTATTTTTGGTGATACGACTAAAATTAAAGAAGGTGATATTGTTAAAAGAACTCACAAAATTTTGCAAGTTCCGGTTGGTGATGAATTACTCGGACGTGTTGTAAACCCTTTAGGTGAGCCAATTGATGGTAAAGGTGAAATCAAAACTACTCAATTCCTACCGGTGGAAAGAAAAGCTCTTGGGGTTGTTCACAGACAACCAGTGAAAGAACCGCTTCAAACCGGTATTAAACCTATTGACTCAATGATTCCAATTGGACGTGGACAACGTGAATTAATTATTGGTGATAGACAAACAGGTAAAACTGCGATTGCCTTAGACACAATTATTAATCAAAAAAATACTGATGTATTTTGTATTTATGTTGCTATTGGGCAAAAAAAATCTTCCGTAGCAAAATTTGTAAAAACTCTTGAAGAAAACGATGCTTTAAGTTATACAATTGTTGTTTCGGCAACAGCTGCCGAATCTTCCGCTCTTCAATATTTGGCTCCTTATGGTGCTTGCTCAATGGGAGAATATTTTAGAGATAAAGGTCAACATGCATTGATTATATATGATGATTTATCAAAACATGCTAATTCTTATCGAGAATTATCCCTATTATTGAGAAGACCACCAGGTCGTGAAGCTTATCCCGGGGACGTTTTCTATCTCCACTCAAGATTGCTTGAAAGAGCTTCAAAATTAAGTGAAGATAAAGGTGGCGGTTCTTTAACTGCTCTTCCAATTATTGAAACTAAGGCTGAAGATATTTCTGCATATATCCCAACAAATGTAATCTCAATTACAGATGGACAAATTTATCTAAGTACAAGACTATTCTTCTCCGGAGTTAGACCTGCTATTAATGCCGGGCTTTCTGTTTCTCGAGTAGGTGGTAGTGCTCAGATTAAGGCTATGAAAAAAGTTGTTGGCCAATTACGATTAGATTTGGCTCAATATGCAGAATTAGAAGCATTTTCTAAATTTGGTTCTGATCTTGATAAAGCTACTTTACAGCAATTAAGAAGAGGTGAAAAACTTATTGAAATCCTTAAACAAGGTCAATATCAGCCTATTCCTGTTGTAAAACAAATCTTTATTATCTTCATGGCAAATAATGGCTATTTAGATCAATTTGATAATGAATTAATCGGTAAAATAGAGGAAGAATTGTTTAGTATTTTGGATTCTAAATATAAGGATTTAATGCAAACAATAGAAAAATCTAAATTAACCGATCAAATTCTTGATAAAATGCATGAAGTTAGTAAAAAAGTCATTGAAAGATTTAAGTCGGAAATGAAATAACACAGGAGACTTCATGGCTAATACAAGAGATTTAAAAAATAGAATTGAGAGTATTAAAAATACTAAGCAGATAACTAATGCTATGAAAATGGTTGCAGCTTCTAAATTACGTAAATCTCAAGATAAAATTATCAATGCCAGACCTTATGCTAATTATATTGATGTAATGTTAAGAACTCTGAAAATGAGGAATAAATCTAATCTTCATCAAATTCTAAATGATAAAATTGAGAATAAAAAAGAAATTCTTGTTATTGTTACGGCCGATAGAGGTCTTTGTGGAGCTTTTAATGCACTTATCATTAAAGAAGCTCTGCATTATCTTAAAGATAAATCAGAAGTAGATTTGATTTGTATCGGTAAAAAAGGCTATGATTTTTTCAAAAAAACCGAGTATAAAATTATTGAAAAATATCTCGGTCTTTTTAATGAGATGGATTTTACATCATCTAAATCTATTGCTTGGAATATGTTAGATAGGTTTATGAACAAAGAATATGGTAAAATAAATGTTTTGTTTAATGAATTCAAATCCGTTATCCAAAATAATATTGTTATAAAACAAATTTTACCGATTATTCCTAATGAATCCGATGTTGTTAACGGTACTGATTTTATCTATGAGCCTGATGAAAATACGATAGTTGAAGAACTCGGACGTAAATATGTCGATGTTGAATTATGGAGAATGTTGTTAGAATCATCAGCTGCAGAACAAGGATCAAGAATGACGGCGATGGATAATGCTACTGAAAACGCTTCAGATTTAATCGATCATTTAACATTACAATATAACAGGGTGCGTCAGGCATCAATTACAACTGAAATTATTGAAATAGCCTCAGGTGCTGAGGCAATAAAACAATAAGAGGTATATTTTATGACAGAAGGAAAAGTAATACAAATTATCGGACCGGTTGTGGACTGTTTATTTCCGGAAAATAAATTGCCTTCCATATATCATTCGCTTATTATAAAACGGGAAGAGAGCGATCTTGTCCTTGAAGTTCAAATGCACCTTGGAGAAAATAGAGTACGTACTGTTGCTATGGATTCTACCGATGGTTTGAATAGAGGTACAAAAGTTTATGATACCGGCAAACCTATTTCGGTTCCGGTTGGAGACGAAGTTTTAGGTCGTATCATAAATGTAATTGGAGAACCAATTGATCAAGTTGGAGAAATAAAAACAAAAGAACGTTATCCAATTCACAGACAAGCTCCATTATTTGAAAATCTTGAAACAAAAGAAGAAATACTTGAGACAGGTATTAAAGTAATAGATTTAATTGAACCATATCTTAAAGGTGGTAAAATTGGTCTATTCGGTGGTGCCGGTGTTGGTAAAACCGTATTAATTCAAGAGTTAATTCGTAATGTAGCCACTGAACATGGTGGTGTTTCCATATTTACCGGAATTGGCGAAAGAACAAGAGAAGGAAATGATCTCTGGTTAGAAATGAAAGCCTCCGGAGTTATTGATAAAACTGCAATGGTTTTTGGTCAAATGAATGAGCCACCCGGAGCTCGCCAAAGAGTTGGATTGGCAGGACTAACAATTTCCGAATATTTTAGAGATATTCAGAAAAAGGACGTGCTTCTTTTTATTGATAATATTTTCCGTTTCACCCAAGCAGGTTCGGAAGTATCAGCGTTGTTGGGAAGAATGCCTTCAGCCGTTGGTTATCAACCTACACTTGCTTCGGAAATGGGTGCACTTCAAGAAAGAATTACTTCCACAAAAGATGGATCTATTACATCGGTTCAAGCAGTTTATGTACCTGCCGATGATTTCACAGATCCGGCTCCTGCAACGACTTTCTCTCACTTAGATGCTACAACCTTTTTATCAAGAAGGATTGTTGAATTAGGAATTTATCCTGCGGTTGATCCTTTAATGTCAACAAGTAGAATTTTGGATCCTAAAATTGTTGGTAATGAACATTATTTCATTGCCCGTGAAACTCAAAAAATATTACAAAAATATAAAGATCTTCAAGATATTATCGCTATTTTGGGTATGGATGAATTATCTGAAGATGATAAACTTGTTGTAAGTAGAGCTCGTAAAATGGAGAGATATTTCTCGCAACCTTTCTTTGTAGCTGAAGAATTTACAAACGTTCCAGGAAACTATGTAAAAATGGCAGATACGATTGAAGGTTTCAAAGCTATTATTGAAGGAAAATGTGATTCGTGGCCTGAAGCTGCTTTCTTATTTGCCGGTGATATTAGCTCCGTTGAAGAAAAAGCGATGAAATTAAAAAAATCATTATGATAAGTTTGAAAATAATTGAGCCGACAAAATCACCAATCGACGACCAATTTGAACATGTTATTGTTCCGGGAGTCGATGGAGATTTCGGTGTTTATGAAGGACATACCCCTTTCATAACAAAAATTAGACCTGGAGTGTTAACACTTTATACAGGCAAAAAAAATCAAACTGTTAAATACGCTATTCATGATGGTTTTGTAATGGTTGATAATAAATCAATTAAAATCATTTCTGAATGTGTAGAATCGAAACAAGATTTGGACGAAAAACGAGCTCAAGAAGCAAAAAATCGTGCTGAGAAGCGATTAAATTCTTCCAATGCGGATTTGGATTATAAAAGGGCTGAAATGGCACTTAAAAGAGCGGTAGCTCGCTTAAAAGTTTTGCATGAATAGCGGTCTTTGACCGCTTTTTTATTGGAGTTTCTATGAATTACCTGATTACCGGGAAAAACTATACCTCAAAATTATTCAAACAATTAAATACTAAAACAATTAAAATTATTGATGAAAATGAATTGAAAAAAATAGAAATTTCTTTTGATGAAAATGACAGACTTTATGTAGCGTCCGAAAGTGCTTTAGATATTGTATTAAAAAAATCAAAAGATTCTCAAAAAAAGAAAGTAACTGAAATTCTTAAAAATAAAATAAATTTTAGAAAATCTATCGCGAAATTTCATCCAAATTTTTATTTCAAAGAAATAGCCTTGGATAAAATACATCTACTAAAGTTGGAAAAAGGTAAAAAATTTGTAATTAAACCTTCAAAAGGTTTTTTTGGAACTGCCGTTAGAGCAATCAATTCTAAGACGGATTTGTCATCTTTACAAAATGAATTGGCTTCTGAAATTAAAAAAAATTCGGCTTTTTTTAGTGAAGCGGTGTTATCGACAAATACATTTCTTATTGAGGAATTTGCGGAAGGCCATGAATACGCTATTGATATGTTTTATAATAGTGATTCTCAACCTGTCATAATGAATATTTACCGCCATCCTTTTCATAAAAATGAAAAGTATTTTCACTCAATTTATTATACGGGTAAAGAATTTTATAATGAAATTAAAGAAAGATTTTTAGAAATATTTATTCAATATAATTCGGTATTTAAAGTTAAAAACTATCCGATTCATTGTGAATTTAAAATAAATGGCGAAAATGTAATTCCGATAGAATTTAATCCGTTACGTTACGGAGGATTCGGTTTGGCGGATTTAACTTTCCACGCTTTCAAATTCGATCCTTTTAATTATTTTTTTGAAGATATTGAACCTGACTGGAACTATATTTGGAAAAATTCCGAATACAAATATTTTGCTTGGGCTTTAGGGTATAATGGGGAAGGTCTTAATGTAAAAAAATTTATTCCTGATCATAAAAAATACAAGAAATTTGTTCAAAATTATTTTGAATATGTTGAGTTAGACCATACCATTAATCCGGCTTTTTCAATCGCTTATTTTCCCTTTAATGATTTATCGAGAGTTCAAAATTTTTTAGAAATAGAATACAAAGATTATTTTAATGAAAAAAAATAGTTTAATATTTCTATTCATTTTTTTTAATTTAATGTTTGTATTTTCTTGTACAAAAAAAAATAAACCGGTAGTTGAAAATAAAACAATTAAAACAGATACTTTGAAAACAATAGAACGGATTTCCAAACAAGATTCCAATCCGGTGTTTGTTGATCCGATTGATGTTTTGATTGATTCGCTTTTGGAAAATAAAAAAAAGAAATCTACGAGATTGTCCCAAGACAAAGATTTTGAAAAAGGTATATATTTGACAGCTTATTCTGTTGCCGATAAATCTTTTCCCGAATTGCTTTCTAAGGCAAAAAAATCAGGAATAAACACAATTGTTTTTGATGTAAAAAATATGGATGGAACAATATTCGATAAAAAGGCTCAAAAATCCACGTACAAGCAATTTAGTTTCAGAAACACTTTAGATATTCGGAAGGTGACGAAAGTTATTCACGATGCAGATATGAAAGCCGTTTCTCGGATTGTTATGTTTCATGATATTAATATTGCCAAAAAGGATTCTACGCTTTGTCCTTTTAGGCTATATGGCAGTCAATGGATTGAAAGTAAGAGAAAAGGTCCGGCTTGGCTCGACCCTTCAAATCATAAAGTTCAGAGTATTCTTCTAACTTTAATTGATTGGACGGCTCGGCAAGGTGTTGAGGAAATCCAATTGGATTACGTAAGATTTCCGACTCAAGGTGATGTTGGAAATGCAATTTTTGCTTATCAAAAAGAAGACAGTTTATTTGCCAAGAAAGATTCTCTTTATAAATTCCGTTCAAAAGATGATATAATTGCTAATTTTGTAAAAAAAGCTTCCGCTATCTGTCATAGTCATAATGTGAGATTATCTGCGGATGTATTCGCAATAACTTCTTGGCAGAGAAAATCGGATATTTCCGCAACAGGTCAAAATTTAAAAAAAATGTCTTTGTATTTAGATGAGATTCATCCTATGATTTATTCGTCTCATTTTGATAAACATTTTGATTTTAGGAAGAATTATTGGAATGACGGATATTTGTCTGTTTATGAAGGAAGTGTTCGGGCGATGGTAAATTCCAATAAAAATTGCAAGGTAATTCCTTATATCCAAGGTAATAGTTGGAGGGTTAGATTTAATAAAGAATATATTTATTCGCAAATTGCTGCTGTCAAAGATTCCGGATCTAAAGGATATATTTTTTGGAATGCTTCAAATCGGTATAGTAAAATTTTTGATTGGATAAAAGAAAAGCCGGTTGACCGGCTTTAAGTTTCACGTGAAACACAAAATTATTTAGATAAATCTTCTCTATATTTAAGATATTTTTCTCGAATATCAGGGTATTTTATAGACAAAATTTGAGCTGCTAAAATAGCAGAATTTTTTGACCCGTTTATAGCGACAGTTGCAACAGGAATTCCGGTTGGCATCTGAACCACTGAAAAAAGTGCATCTTCTCCGGAGAGAGTATTTCCTTTTAAAGGAACACCAATTACCGGTAAGGTTGTTTGAGCTGCTATTACTCCGGGTAAATGAGCCGCCATTCCGGCTGCTGCAATGAAAATTTGATAACCATTCTTTTCTGCTTCTTTTACTAATTTAGTGGTTTTTTCAGGATTTCTGTGAGCTGAAGATATAAAAAAATCATACTCAATGTTAAACATTTCAAGATACTCTTTAATTTTATTTCCTTCAGTTAAATCTGATTTACTGCCTAATATAACTCTAACTAATTTTGCCATGAATTCTCCTAAATTGAAGAAATTATATTGTAATAATCTTCTTTGGTTTTAGCTTCATTTAATTTTTTAATTGCTGATTTGCTATTTAAAAATCTTGAAAGATAAGAAAGCGTGAAAAGATGTTGTTTGTCATCTTGAAAAAGAAGTAAAAAAAAGTATTTTACGGGTTTTTTATCTGGTGCGTCGAAATCAACCCCGTCTTGACAAACACCAAAAAGTAATGAAGGTGTTTTAATTTTTGAAGGATGAACGTGACGCGGATGTAAGAAAGCTGTTTGTTTTCCAACTGCGGTTGAGACTAATTCTTCTCGAGCTACAACAACTTCATAAAGCCATCTGTGATCTTTAACTATTTTTAATTCTTTGGCAAATTTGGACATTTCTCCAATTGCTTCATATTTATTATCGGCTTCGAAATCAATTAAAATATTTTCCGGACGGAAATAATCGTGAAAACGAGTTTTGGTGCGTTTCATAGCGAGAATTTGAAATTCTTTATCAGAAAGATTCGTCAGCCAGCTATCAATTTCGTTTTTACTGATTTTGATTATTTTTCCTTTGCTTGCGGTAGTAAAAATGCCGGAGTTGATCATATCTAGTACTATGTTTTCGCTAAGTTTTAAAAATTTAGCTGCAGCTTTTACGGTAATAAGAGTATCTTCCATTATATTCCCCTTTATTTTATGATAACTAAATTTTTTAAACTACCCTATCTTTGTCAAGAAAACTTAGTAATTTCTTGACATAAAAATAGTTAAAACTTCTTTGCAAACATGATTAATATAAGAAAAATACTTAGAATTTCATTCTTGATTTTAATTGGCGGTTGTTCTTATTCCTTTAATCTTAATAATTATCCGAATTTAAAAACCGTGCAGGTTGATGCTTTCCAAAATAAAACATCAGAATTCGAGATTGATGAGGAAATTACAGATTATCTGGCAGGGGAATTTAGAAAAGATTCAAGGTTAAGGTTAGTAAATGAAAATCCTGATTGTCTAATCACCGGAAAGGTGGTTTCATATAGTGATGTTCCTGCTCAATATGATGAAAAAGAAAACGTTAGTCTGCGAAAAATCAAAATAGCTTTTAAAATTCAGTTTGAAGACACAAAAGAAAAAAAGATAATTTGGGATTCCGGGTCATATTCAGAGAATGAGAATTATGTTGAATCGGGTAGTTCGGAAACAATTGCTAATTCTGCTGAAGAAGCACGTCAAAAAATATATGAAAAAGTCTTTAATAAAATAATACAAAACACGTTGGAATCATGGTAAGAATAAACAAATATTTAGCTCAAAGCAATGTTGGGTCGCGTAGAGATGTTGAAAAACACATCTTAAATGGTGAAGTAAAGGTAAATGGTAAAGTCTGTAAAGATTTATCGAGACAAATTGATGAAGAAAATGATGAAGTAATGTTTCACGGGAAACATGTTAAACCTAAAAATGAAATTATCTACTTAATGCTTAATAAACCGAAAAATTATTTGGTTACTGCTAAAGATGATTTTGAAAGAAAAACGGTTTTCGATCTTTTGCCCGATTTTAACGTTCATCTTTTTTCTGTCGGTAGATTGGATTACATGTCAACCGGACTTTTAATAATGACAAGTGATGGCGATTTTGCTAACAAAATCATTCATCCTAAAAATAAACTCCCTAAAGTTTATCGAATAAAAGCAAAAGGGATTTTAACAGAAGAACAAATTAAAAAATTATATAACATTAAAACAATTGAAGGAAAACCAATTAGCCGTCCTATTGTTAAAGTGAAAGAGAAAAATGATAACTCTACGATTTTAAGAATGACAATTTTTGAGGGACGAAAAAGACAAATAAGACAAATGATTAGAATAATTGGTTCAGAAGTATTGGAATTAAAAAGAACACAAATTGGAAATCTTAAACTTGATAAACTCCCGATTGGAATGTGGCGATTTTTAAAACCAAATGAAATATTAAATTTAATACGATATAAAAGAGGAAACAATGAAAATAGGACTGATAGGACTGCCGAATAGCGGCAAAACAACAATCTTTAATGCTTTAACCGGTCAAACAGCAGAAATTACTTCTTATTCAAGCGGGAAAGCTGAACCAAATTTATCAGTAGTAAATGTTCTTGATGAAAGAATTACGAAATTATCAGAGATGTATAATCCTAAAAAAACAATTTATGCTACGATCGAGTTTATTGATTTTGTGGGATTAAATGAAGGTGCCGGTCGGGAAGGTTTATTTTCCGGAGCCGCAACAGCTTTAATAAAAAATACTGATGCTTTGTGTGTTGTTGCCAGAAATTTTGATGATGCATTATTAGGATCTCCAACACCTTTTCAAGATGTTGAAAAAATTATGGATGAGTTACTAATTTCTGATTTAATTATTGCAGAAAAAAGGCTGGAAAAAATAGAATTGGCTTATAAGAGAGGTCAAAAAACTGCAACTTTACAATTTGAAGAAAAGGTTATTCACCGAATTATTGAGCAATTAAATGAAAACAAACCTATTCGCGATTTAGAGTTATCTCAAGATGAGCTAAAATCAATTAGAGGTTTTCAATTCTTAACCTTAAAACCGGCAATGGTAATTTTAAATTCATCGGAAGACAATTTTAATAATTCAGAAAGTGTTTTAGATAAATTAAGCACAAAATATAAAACTTTGGAGTTCGCCGGTAATTTTGAAATGGAATTGAATCAACTGGAGGAAGAAGAAGCAATTGAATTTATGAAAGATATGGGTATTGAAAAATCTGCTCAAGACAGATTAACTAAATTTGCTTATGATTTGCTCGGATATATCAGCTTTTTTACGGTTGGGACAGATGAAGTCAGAGCTTGGACTATCATTAAAGGAAGCAATGCAGTGATTGCCGCCGGAACGATTCATTCTGATTTAGCTCGCGGATTTATTAGAGCTGAATGTTTTAACTATAAAGATTTAATAGAGTTTGGTTCTGAAAAAGCTATTCGGGAAAAAGGAAAATTCAAATTGGAAGGAAAAGAATATATTGTAAACGATGGCGATATTTTAAACATTAGGTTTAGCGTGTAAAATGCAAAAGAAAGAAGGTGTTGGAAGTTTGAAAAGGAAAATGGCAGGAAGTATCATACTGCTATTTTCTTTATTAATTTTAATTTCTCTTTTTAATGCACAAGAAAAGATATTTCATGATTATAACCGAATTGTAAATGCTCATTTAAGCTTTTTCCAAATCCTTAAATTAGATTTTCCTCAAGTGTCGAATCCGGTGGGTGTTTTCGGAGCAATTTTTTCATATTATCTCTTGATTTATTTGGGCAGATTTTTTTCAATAATATTTTTTCTTGGAATAATTTTATTGAGTATTTCTTGTTTGATTATGACTTCCAATAAAAATAAGATATTGAAGATTTCCAGTTTTGTTTTTGCCGGATTATTCCTGAATGTTCTTTTGATAGAGTTCAGGATATCGGACAGTGGAATATTTCCGATTTTTGTTGATAAAATTTTGACTCACATTTTTAATCCGATTGGGGCTAAATTAATATCTTTATTCCTTATTATTGCTCCCTTGCTGATAAGTTTTGAATTTGGGCATTTAATTAATTTTTTTAAAAATCATAAGAATGATAAAATTCCCAAAAAGAAAATTAAGAAAAACAAAAAGCTAAAAAAAATACCTGAATATACTGAAATTGAAGAAGATTTTGAAGATGATGTTATTTCCAAAAAAGAGCAAAAACCAATTAAAATAAGAAAACATGACACTTCTCTAAAAAAATTACCACCAAAGGAAAAATTTGTTTTTAACAGTAATCAAACTTTCGATGTATATACTAAACCAGATGTGGAAGCATTTTTGTTAGTTCAAGAAAATCATAGTGAAGAAAATAGAAAAAATTTGGAAAAAAATATTAATCAAGTAGGAAAATTATTAATTACAAAATTAGCCGAATTTAATATTGAAGCAACTGTTGAGAATGTGAATGTAGGACCAATTATTACGCAGTTTGAATTAGATCCGCCTCCGGGAATTAAAGTAAGCAAATTTTCCAATTTGTCTGATGATTTAGGTTTGGCTTTGAAAGCTAAAAGCGTTAGAATTGAAGCACCGATTCCGGGAAGAGGTCTGATTGGGGTGGAAGTTCCAAATAAATATTGGGATACGATTTTATTGCGTGATGTTATGTTGTCAGAAGAAATGGCAAAACTGAAAGATTCACCTTTGGCAATTGCTTTAGGGAAAGATATTTCAGGGAAACCTGTTGCGGCTGATCTTTCGAAAATGCCCCATTTATTAATTGCCGGAGCAACGGGTGCCGGGAAAAGTGTTTGCATAAATACTTTGATTACCAGTATTTTATTGCGTTCAGATCCTGACGAAGTTCGAATGGTTTTGATTGATCCAAAAAGGATTGAACTCTCCGGATATAATGGAATTCCTCATCTGATTCAGGATGTAATTTCTGATCCGGAAGAATCACTTATTTCGTTTAATTGGGCGGTAAAAGAAATGGAACGGCGTTATAGTTTGCTCCAAGAATATAAAGTTAGGGATATTGCTTCTTTTAATAAAAAAATTGCTAAATTACAGAAAACAGAAGAAGATTTTGAAGAAAAGAAATTGCCTTACATTGTGATTGTAGTTGATGAATTTGCCGATTTAATTATGACAGCCGGAAGAGATATTGAAACTCCGATTTCCAGATTGGCACAAATGGCAAGAGCAATTGGTATTCATTTGATTATTGCAACTCAAAGACCTTCTACGAAAGTAATTACAGGTATAATCAAGGCTAATTTTCCAACCAGAATTGCGTTCAAAGTTTCTTCAAAAATAGATTCTCGTGTTATTCTCGATTCAAATGGGGCAGAGCAACTTTTAGGACGCGGAGATATGTTATTTTTAGGACCGGGAAAATCTTCCGTAGAAAGAATTCATGGTGCTTTTGTAACAGATGGCGAGATTGAGAGTATCGTGGAATATCTTAAATTGCAACCAAAACCGGAATTAGAAGTAAAAATTGAAATAAAAGAGGATTGTGATTTAGATAATTTTGATTATGATGACGAACTTTTCCCTGAGGCTGCCAGATTAATTGTTTCCGCACAAACTGCATCTGTTTCAATGTTGCAAAGACACTTCAAGATTGGATATGCGAGAGCCGGTCGATTAATTGATAATTTGGAAGCGGCACACATTATCGGTCCCCACGTTGGCAGTAAATCACGTGATGTTTTAGTTTCAGAGGAGGAATTAAGCAATTATGGATTCTAAAAAAACATTAATCTTAGCGTTTCTCTTGCTTGGTTCAGTTTTATTTGGTTTAAATAATTCGGAAATTAGAAATAAAATACTTGCTAAATATTCTGACTGCAAGACTTTTCAGGCTGAATTTTCCCAATACAATTATTGGCCAAGTTATGATAAATCTAACAAGTCGGAGGGGAATATTTACTTTAATTCCCAAAAAATGATTTTAAAATACATATCACCGCATCAACAATATCTTTATCTGCATTCTGATTCATTACTTATTTACAATGTTGAATCAAATCAGGTTATGATATCAGAGCAAACCGGACTTTTTTCCGATTTTAAGATAAGTAACATTATAAAAAAATATTGGAACAAAAATGTTGCAAAAGTGGAATTTGATGGATCTGAATATAAAATTACTTTGAATTTGACAAATCAGGATGTTAAATCCATAACTCTAATTTTTACCCCGGAGTTTGTTCTAAAGAAAATGAAATATATAGACAAAAATAGCAATGAAATTTCATTAAGCTTAAAAAAACTTGCCATAAATAAAAAATTACCAAAAAATGTGTTTGAACTTAAAATACCGAAGGATGCGAACATAATTGTTAGATAGGAGATTTGATGAAAATTAGAAATTTAATGATCATAATTTTAATGATATTGATGACTTTTGGTTGTACAAAGTTAAATTTGGCACGAAATTATTTTATCCTTGATTACAATCCAATTATAGAAAATCCTAAATTATCTTTGGCAAAACCATTTCCTTATTCTGTTCAGGTAGTTGATAGCAGAATGCCCAGAACTTATGACAGAAGTCAGATTGTAATTCGTTATTCTGCTCATAAACTTTCTTATTCTTCTCAAAATATTTGGGCGGTTCGACTTTCATATTTAATACCTGATCTTATTAATAAACAAATTAAGTCCTATAATATTTTTGCTCAAACTCAAAGAGAATATTTGGAAGATCGCCCTGATTATGAAATAATAACTTACGTAAATCGAGTGGAAATGTTTAAAAATGAATATTATACAGCCGCTCATTTAAGTATGGATTATTATTTAAGAAAGAGCGATAGCCACGATGATCTTATCAAATATTCGTTTGATATTGAAAAACAAATCTCTCAGGAAGGTATGGATATTTTTGCAAAAAAAATAAGCAATTTGTTAAAAGAACAAACTGATATTTTTTTAGTAAAAACAATCGATTATTTTCAATCTTTAGAAAAGAAAAAAATTAAGGTTAAGAAGAAATGAAGAAATTACCCGGTATTTTCCTAATTTTGCTGTTTTCACTAAACCTCTTTTCAAAAGTTAATTATGATTCTTGGCTAAAACCTCCACCGTCAGAACAATTGGATTTAGAAGGAATTGACGACCAAAAAGGAGTTGGAAGGGTTTTTGTTCCGGCAATGACCGATCCTGAAAATGAACCTTTTTATTTCATTTATAAAAAAAATAAACTTATTAAAAATAGTAGAATGGGAACGAGTTCTTTTCTTTTACCCGGACTCTATACTGTTCGTTATGGTTCCGGAGATGTAACTCAATTAATGTCTCAGACTATTCAAATATATAAAGAAAATGTAACTTATCCAAAAATAAATTGGAGTGGATTAACTATTAAGCTAATTGATGAAAATAGAAATAGTATTGATAATCGATATGAAATTTTTAGGATGAATAATGCCGAAAGTTACGGATTCGGTTACGGGGCAAGAGAAGAAGTGGGTGAGCATTTGTCAACTTGGATTCTTCAACCGGGAACTTATAAAATTACTCTCAATGGACAATCTTTTAACACTTATATTGATTTTACAACTGTGGAATTAGTTAAAGGAGAATTAGAGCAATTGACCATTGTGGTGGATTCGGAATCCGGACATTTAATTGGGGCAGGTATTCTTAATCAGGAAGAAAATATTCTCTTGAATACACCATCAAAATTATCTACCGCTCTCCATTTAAATGCAAATGCCAACAGTGATAATTCTACTGACAAAAATCATTCCTCTACTCGAATTTCTCTAATCGGTCAGCTTGATAATAAATATATTTATGAAAAAGACCCTTTTCATATTATCTCAAAAGATTTATTTGATCTTGGTGTTTCTAAAGAGACTGATACTGATTTTAGAATTTCTACCGACAACATTTCTTTGAGAAATACCGGTTTATATTATTTTTCAAGATTTTTCGGTTCTTATATGAGAATTGATTTGCAATCACATTTTTTTAAGGAAAAAGTATATTCGCAGAATGGCGATAATTTTATGAAATTATCAGCATCAGGAGATACTCTTCAAACTTACCAAAATATCAAATCGTTGGATGTAAAACCACCTTTTTACCCTATTTCTATAAAAGAAGGATTAGGTTTTAATTTTAGGATTTTAAATCATCCTCAAGCAAATTTGAATATTCGATCCGGTTTTGGAATGCGACAAGATGTTTACCGCAACGTTTATTCTTTTCTTCACACAATTCATGATGAGAATAGTCCGTATAATAATTACAATGTTTATCAGCAAAATAAATCTAATTATCAGGAAGGTATTGAGATTTCTCTTTTGGGTAATTTCCAAATTCTCCGTGACGTTAGTTATAATACAAATGCCGACATTCTTTTTCCGTTCGATAAAGAATCGTCCAAAAGTGTTGATTGGGAGCAGACTGTTAACTTGAAGCTTTTCAAATATTTGTCTGTCGATTATCGGCTTAATATTTCTTACAATAAAGACGTGTCTGATTGGTTTGTTTTAAATCAAAACCTATTCTTGCGTGTAACCTATTTCCTCTATTAAATCTTATGCTAAAATATACTATAATTGATGAAACGCTATATTTGGAGGGATCTTTATCAAAAAAATTAATTGATTCTTCTTATTATAATTTTGAAAATTTAAACTGGGCGTTATTAAAAAAAATTAATATTTCTAAGATTGAACACATAGATTCTTTCGGGGTTGCCTTTCTTGATTTGTTAATTCAAAAAATAAATCCAAAAGAAAAATATAATTTATTGGAAGATGTTCCGGAAAAATTTCGCGATATTTTTCAAACTTTCACCTCATTAGATTTGGCAGATGTTCCACCGCCTCAGAGAAAAACTTTTTTTGAAGAACTTGGCGAAAAATTTTATAATTTTAAAGATGAATTTATCCATTCGATGTTTTTAACCGCGGATATTTTTTATTGGTCGATCGTCGGTTTGTTTAAACCTAAAGGTCAAAGAAAGGGAGCTGTTATTCAACAGGGGATTTTGATTGGTGTTGAGGCGATTCCAATTTTATCTCTGCTTTCTTTGATAATAGGGTTGATTTTAGCTTTACAGGCTGCCGCTCAATTAAGACAATTTGGAGCAAATATTTTTGTCGCAGATTTGATTTCAATTTCGATGGTTAGAGAAATGGGACCAATGATGACCGCTATAATTGTTGCCGGAAGAAGTGGGTCGGCTTTTGCCTCTGAAATTGCGACTATGCAAGTTACGGAAGAAATTGATGCGTTGAAAATGATGTCAATTAATCCAATTAGATATATTGTTGCTCCAAAATTCCAAGCTATTACTTTCTGTTTACCGCTTTTGGTTATTTTGGCGATTTTTGTGGGTATTTTTGGCGGATTGCTAATTGCAATGTTCTATTTGGATTTAACTCCGACTTCATATATTAATGAAGCTATAAGCATATTATCCTTTCAAGATATTTTAGTTAGTTTGATTAAATCCATAACCTTTTCTTGGGCAATTGTTGTTATCGGAAGCTATTATGGTTTTCGAGTTAAAGGTGGGGCGGAAGGTGTTGGTAAAGCAACTACCTATTCTGTGGTTGCTTCTATTTTTTCAGTAATTGTCCTTGATGTAATTTTTAGTTTGATATTTTTGCCAAAATGAAAAATCCGATTATAGAAGTTAAAAATTTGACAGCTCAATATGGTGAAAAAGTCATTCTTGATGATATTGACGCTGTTATTTATCCTAATGAAGTTACTATTATTCTTGGGGGAAGTGGTTGTGGAAAATCTACATTCTTAAAGAATATTTTAAGGCTAAATACTCCGACTTCAGGGAAGGTAAGTTTTTTTGGAAAAGAAATTGTTACTGAAGAAGAATTTGAGGAAGTTCTGCTTAGAATTGGAATGCTGTTTCAAAATGGAGCCTTGCTGAATTCTCTAAATATTTATGATAATTTAGCTATTCCTTTGGAAACTCACACAAATTTACCGACAGAATTAATCAAAAAAATCATCAAAGTAAAATTAAATTTAGTCGGATTAAAAAATATTGAATATATGACTCCAGCCGAATTATCCGGAGGAATGAAGAAAAGAGCAGCTTTGGCAAGATCTATTATTTTAGATCCGGAGATTTTATTTTGTGATGAACCAAGTGCAGGATTAGATCCCCTAACAAGTGAAACTCTTGATAAATTGATTCTAAAGCTAAAAAAACAATTAAATATGACGATTGTAGTAGTTACGCATGAATTGGCAAGTATTCATCGAATAGCTGACAGACTGATTTTTTTGGATAATAAAAAAGTTATTTTTCAAGGTAGTCTATCTGAAGCAAAAGCATCCGATATTAAATATATTCAAGATTTTTTTAAGGTTGGAGAATTTTAAGAGTTTTTAACGTGTTGGATTTAGAGTTCTAACTATCTGAAAAATAAAGAATAGTGATTTATATCCTTTCAATTTAATCAGGAGCTAAATCCTGAAAAATGTAGATAATTATAAAAAATTGTTTGACATAAAAACCATATTTATAAATGTAGCTTCATTGATAGAGTGAATAGCGAGGCTGCTTTTGTGCAGAATTGTCTAAATTTTTTTGGCGACATCGCCAAGTGGTAAGGCAAGGGTCTGCAAAATCCTTATCCCCAGTTCGAATCTGGGTGTCGCCTCCAAAAAAAATGTTTGCCGGAGTGGTGGAATTGGTAGACACAAGGGACTTAAAATCCCTCGGACTTCGGTCCGTGCCGGTTCAAGTCCGGCCTCTGGTACCATATATTGCGAAAGTAGCTCAGTGGTAGAGCACAACCTTGCCAAGGTTGGGGTCGCGGGTTCGAACCCCGTCTTTCGCTCCATAATAAGACCATTTGAATTCGTTCAAATGGTTTTTTTATTGACACAAATTCATTGTTCAACATTGATTAAATTAAAAAAAGGATTTAATGATGTCGAAAAAAAATGGAACCTTAATGTTTGCTCTTATAAAAATAACGATGTTCAGTATATTTATAACTTCTTCTATTTTTTATTTTATCCTTTTCAAGTCAGAAGTCACAAATCAAACCAAACTTCTTCATAGTAGAATTACTCAAATATCACAGAAACTAAGTTCAGATCTCGGATACTCTCTTTGGAACTATGTTGATAATGAAATTACTAAAAATATTACCCAAGAGTTAAAATTAGAGTATGTTGGAGGTATCATTCTTTATAATTCAAAAGGGGAGATCGTTAAAGGATTTTATAAAGATAATGATAATATAATAATAAATTTATCCGAAACTTCTAAAGAACTTAAGAAATTTAAGTTTAGTGAAAGACGAAAAATTTTCTATAATAATAAATTCATCGGTGAATTAGAGATTTATGCTTCCGATAGACAACTCAAAAAAACAATAAACAATTACCTTTTATTTCTCATTGTTATCGCTTTATCTGAGGTTGTGTTTTCTACACTTATTATTATTTTGCTTTTTAAAAACTCAATTCTTAAACAATTAAACAATATTAAAGATGGTATTTCCGAGTTAAATAAAGGAAATTATGATAATAAAATTCCTAAACAAAGATATAATGAATTTGATGTTATTTCTAACCATATAAATATTATGGCTCAAACAATTCAAAAAAGAGAAAAAGAAATCTCAAATATTAAAAATTATCTCAGTAATATTTTAGAATCTATGCCTTCTGTTCTAATTTCTATAGATGAGAATTATAAAATAACCCAATGGAATAAAACAGCTCAAGAAGTGTTTAGTGCAAATAAAGAAAATGTTCTAGGTAGAAAGATTTGGAAGATTATCCCTCAATTCAATTCCTATAAAAATAAAATTTTCAACGTTATGCAGACAAAAGAAGAAGAAATAATTTACAAAAAGAATCTATTTGAAGAAGTTGATCGTCTATATAATATTATTTTTTATCCCTTAATTGCTAACGGAGTTAGGGGAATTGTGATACGCTGTGATGATGTTAGCGAATTGGAAAAGAAGCAGTTACAATTGGAACAAGCTCAAAAATTAGAAACAATCGGAACATTGGCCGGCGGTCTGGCTCATGATTTTAATAATATCTTGAATGGTATTTTTGGACCGATATCTATTATGAAAACATTAATTTCAATGGGAAAAGAAATTACGGGAGATCAATTAAATAAATATCTGGGTTTAATGGATTCTTCGGCAAACAGAGCAAAAGATATTGTAAAGCAAATCTTAATGCTTTCCCACAAATACAAAATCAGAAATATGCCGGTAAATCTTAATGAAACAATTTCCAGTATTCAGAAAATAGCAACCAGCTCTTTTGATAAAATTGTTGACCTTGATATTGAGTTTTTTCCTGAAAAAGCAATGATTAAGGGTGACCCAACTCAGATAGAACAAGTTTTTTTGAATTTAACGATCAATGCTTATCATGCGATGACAATTATGAAAGAGGAAGATGAACGGGGAGGAACCCTATATTTAACCATTACTAAATTCAAGGTGGATAATAGTTTTTGCAATAAACATATTAATGCCAAAAAAGGATATTTTTGGAAGGTTAGTATTGAAGATTCCGGTGTTGGTATGGATAAAGAAACCATTAAGAAAATATTTGACCCATTCTTTACAACTAAAGAGAAAGGTGTCGGTACCGGTTTAGGTTTAGCAATGGCCTATAATATAATTTTTCAGCATAAAGGATTTATTGATGTTTATTCTGAAAAGGGAAAAGGAACAACGTTTAATGTATATTTGCCTCAATATTCTGATGTAATAGAAGAGCGTGAAACACAAATAGATATTGTGGCTAAGAAAAGTAGTGCTTCAATTCTTTTTGTTGATGATGAAGAAACTAATAGAACTATTGCTAACGACATTTTAACACCTTTAGGCTATAAATTAACTTTCTGCAGCAATGGCGAAGAAGCTTTAGAAGTTTATAATAGCGGTAAAAAATTCGACTTAATTTT
The DNA here is from genome assembly GCA_027064005.1 of Candidatus Cloacimonadota bacterium. GTDB lineage: Bacteria > Cloacimonadota > Cloacimonadia > Cloacimonadales > JAMOQM01 > JAMOQM01. The sequence goes on from JAMOQM010000031.1 coordinate 43,486, forward strand.
ATTGGATATTGTAATGCCAAAATTATCAGGTGATAAAGTTTTTTGGGAGATCAATAAAAAAAATAAGGATCAAAAAGTAATTATTATGTCAGGTTTACGAATTTCGAAGGAACTCAATAAAATCTTTGAAGAAACAAAAGCTTCCTTTATGAGCAAACCATTTACTTTTCAATCCTTAATAGCATCAATTCAGGAAAAATTAGAAGAAAATTAATGCTTTTTTGATTGTTTAATTTTGAGTATTGTTTCAGGGCTATATGTGTATTTTTTATTACAAAATCTGCAAACTACTTCAATATCTTCATTATCTTTAATAATCTCATTTAACTCGCTTTCAGATAATAAACTAATTCCTTTCAGAAATCTTTCATAAGAACAATCACAAAAATATTTTGGCTCGATTGTTTCATAAATTTTTGAAGGAATGTCTTTAAGAACAAATTTTTCAATAACCTCTTCAATAGAATGTCCCATATCCAATAAATCAGTAATATTAGGGAGAAAATTTAAATTTTCCTCCAATTTTGAAATACTTTCTTCCGGTGCAAAAGGTAATAATTGAACAACAAATCCCCCGGCTTGTTTTACACTTCCATCCTTATTAAACATTATTCCAACAGAAACGGCTGTATGGATTTGTTCTGATTTAAGATAATAATGAGTCATCTCATCACCGATTCCCCCGGAAATCAACTCGATGGTGCCAATATAGGGCTCTTTTAATCCTAAATCTTTTATGACAGAAATAGTTCCGTCTTGTAAGAATTCTTTGAATGATTTTGTCTCTTTAGAAAATTCCGCAGCAGGGTTATTAATATAACATTTTATCTCTCCGTTATTTTTCACAGTAGTAATAATTCCTTTCGTCGGACCGGAGCAGTCCAATTTTATTGATAAAAGGTCTTGTTTATTTTTTAAATCAAAACTCATCATTAATCCGGCTAAAAGTAATTTGCCTGTCAAAATACTATTTGCTACTGATAATTTATGAATTTTAATAGCTTCTTTGACAGTTTTAATCGCATCTACTGCGTAAAATCTTATATATTTGTCTTCGCTAATTCCTTTGATTAACTTATCTGCCATTTATTTCCTCCAATTTTTGTAACATTTCTTTATTTTCTTCAGTGATTATTTTGTAGTTTCTATCAATTAGCATTTTAGCAAAAACACCATTTCCATCAATGATTTTTCCTGTAAAACTTCCATCGTAAATTTTTTGATATCCGCAAGATGGAGATTTGGCTTTGAGAATAATCAATTCCGGTTTTACTAAATCAACAATTTTTAGAGCTTCTTCAGCACCTTTTTTGAAATTTCCCGTAACATCTTCACCATTTTTATTACGAACTTTATTATTAATAATTTCAGCAGGGATTCTCGGTGTTGGTAAACCACCTAATTGTTCAGGGCAAACCGGTATAACTCCACCATTTTTAGCGAATTCTATTAATGGCTTGCAAGCATTATTACCGGCATTATATTTACAATTTATTCCTAAAAGACACTCGCTGACTACTATCATAATTTCCTCTTTTTTTTGTTTGAACTAAAAAAATAATTGTTTCTGATTATGCAAGATAATTCGATAAATGTTCTCTATAAAATACTCAAAAATTTGTAACTAAAAAATGATATATTGTGATAAAAAAGTTAAATTCGATGTGTAGCCAACATAATATTTATCTCTGGTTTTTGAATAAAGAATATATGTATAATACAAAATTACTCCAAATAAAAAAAGCCGATTCAATGTTAATCGAATCGGCAAGTGGCGGGAGCGACGGGACTTCCCGAATTTTCGGGACGACCTTCTGCTATCAAATTTTCAATATATTTTCTGCTTTTCTTTTTCTTAATTTTATTCTCTCTCTTAATTGCTGAACTTTTATCTAAATATTCCTCAAAATAAACTATTTCCCAAGGTATTCCAGATTTTGTAAATCTGCTTCCCCCGGCATTATGTTTTTCCAATCTGGCAGTTAAATTCGATGTGTAGCCAACATAATATTTATCTCTGGTTTTTGAATAAAGAATATATGTATAATACAAAATTACTCCAAATAAAAAAAGCCGATTCAATGTTAATCGAATCGGCAAGTGGCGGGAGCGACGGGACT
>JAMOQM010000032.1 GCA_027064005.1 Candidatus Cloacimonadota bacterium
TGATTTTATTTACGATTCTTGATGAGGTTTAACTTCAGAAAAAATACGCTTATATTATTTATCGATTTCTTACATAAATTTAAATATCGTGAGTAATATTAGCCATATTAGTATTTCTATGGCAATATATCATTATCTATTCATAAAAATGGAGCTAAAAAGGGGAATTGAACCCCTGACCTACTGATTACGAATCAGTTGCTCTACCATCTGAGCTATTCTAGCTTTATTTTGTTCCGATAATTCTAAAATCCAAAAGAGAACTAAATACTTTGAATTTCATCGTTTTAATTAAATTATTTTCTTTAATCAAAACACCTTCTTCAGAATTAACGGTTACCTCGTATTTTTTAGGGACAATTACTTTGATAGTTGCCGGAGCATCTTTTCTATAAGAAAGAGGGAAAATTGCATCCGAACTACTCAAAATAAAAGAATTATCATTCAAGATACTATTAGCAAATTTTTTGTTAAGATCAATAATATATTTAATTTCAATTGTTGCCAAGCTGTCATTTTCAGCATAAGCAGGCAAACCAATTTCATAAAGATTACAATTATTTTGGATATTTGAGAGCTGTTTTTTGGTCAAGCTATTTCCAAAATATCTATTATCATAACCTGATAATTCCTGGATAATTGAACTAATTCCATTTACAAAAACCGAGCTTAATTCGACATTTTTATTTAAAGCAATTGCCGTAAATAATTGTTTTTTTATTTCGTTTCTATTTACAATTATTCTATCTGAACACATAAAGATACTTTCGTCTGGAAGCATAGTTATGGTGAGTTCATGATTATCTATTGGCATTGAATGATTAGTTGGAATATCGGATGTCATTTTTGTGAATTTCTTTTTAAGATTATTAACAGAACATGAAGTTACAAGTAAAATTGTCATTGCAATTAAAGTGATAAGTATTTTTTTCATTCAAACCTCCGGTCTAGTCGTTATAATATTTTCAATCCTTTTGTAGAAAAGGCGTTTAATTCTAAATTAGCAAAATCATTTTTAAATAGTTTTTCAACGGCAGCGCAACCAATCATTGCAGCGTTATCCATACAATATTCAATTGGTGGAAAGAAAACACGGCAATTAATTTTTGCAGATTCTAAAGATATTTTTTCTCGTAAACTGCTATTTGCCGAAACACCGCCAGCTACAATAATTGTTTTAATTTTATATTTTTTAGCGTAATTAATGGTTTTCTTTACTAAGATTTCCGTAATAGCTTCTTGAGCTGAAGCAACAATATCCGTGAGATTTTTCTTAATAAATTCTTCAGTATTTTTCTTGAGATAATTTCTAACCGAAGTCTTTAATCCACTAAAACTAAAATCGTAATTTTCCTTAATATTCATTGCTTGAGGAAATTTCACAAAATCAGGATTACCTTTTTTTGCCAGCTTATCGATAATCGGTCCCCCGGGATATCCTAAATCCAACAATTTTGCAATTTTATCAAAAGCTTCCCCGGCCGCATCATCGCGAGTTTTACCTATAATTTCAATTTCATCTTCGTTGATAAAATTTACAATTTCGGTATGTCCGCCTGAGACGATCAATCCTAAATAAGGTGGCTTCAAGTTTGGATTTTCAATTTTATTTGCATTGACATGCCCAATCATATGATTTATGGCTATCAGAGGTCTATTAATTGAATAGGCAAGACTTTTTGCGAATGATACACCCACAAGCAGAGATCCAATTAACCCGGGATTAACCGAAACAGCAACAGCGTCTATTTGGGAGATTTTTAAACCGGATTTTTTAAAAGCAGTATCGACAAGATAGGTTATATTTTTAATATGCAATCGAGATGCTAATTCAGGGACAACTCCTCCAAAATCATTATGTATCGGTTGGGATGAAGTTGTATTGGCATAAACTTTGTAGTTTGTATCGACAATAGCGACAGAAGTATCATCACAAGAGGTTTCAAAGGCTAAAATATATTTTTTCTCAATCATTTTAGTACCTGAACAATTCGTGGAGTAAATTCGAGAATTTCCACATTTTTATTAATTTTCACATTTATCTCCGCTGCGGTAGAATCCTTATTTATTTTAGAAATTATAGCATCAATATCATTTACCGTTATTTTGTCAATATCATCATTTTTCCCTTTGATTTTAACGATAATAAAATTTGGAATAATCTTGTCTTTAAAATTCTCCGGTACTTTAATTTTCACATTATTAAATATCTTAGTTTGGTAAATATTTTCATCAGATTTAAGATAAGTTTGATCAGGATAAATTTTTATTTTTGGGGTTAGATAAACCAATTTAATCAGCGATGTTTGTTTTTTAAAATCTGAAATTGATATCTTTTCTGTTGGGATTCCGCTAATTTGTTTAACAATCGATTTTGGCCCGATAACCGTAACTAATGCAGGAGAAAGTTTAATGTTTTTATCTCTAAAGAAATCGCTTGTATTTTGATCGGTGAAAGTTGGGATAATATTTTTTTTAGCCCTAATTAATTTATCCAAAACGATGTCAATCTTCTGATATTTATCGAAATATTTTATTTTATTTAGTTTAATATTTTTCGGAATAACAAGATACTTTGAAGAAATTGGCACTGTATTTTTCCAATATTTAAAGTTCTTAGCATCGATTTTGTAAGTTATTTTTTTTTTAAATTTCATTAACAATAAATCAAAACCCCGAGCAGTAACTTCAAAAGAGAGAAAATTTGTAGTGGTTGAAAATATTATGAAATTATTCGGGATATTGACAATTTCAATTGGGATATTAATTTCTTGGGAATAATCACGAATTAAACTTTGTTGAAACCATAAAAAGACGGCAATCAATAATGCTAATATTTTTAACTGCCATTTTTTTTTCAATTTTTATTCTCCTGAATCTTTATTTTTAAGAACATTTTTTATAACTTTAACTAGTTTGTCAAGAGTGTAAGGTTTGATAATTTTTCCCACAAAGCCATAATCTTTATAATTCTCCAAAATTTGAGAATTAGAGTACCCGCTTGAAACAATTACTTTTACGTTTTTATCAATTTTAAGAAGTTCTTCCGTCGCTTCTTTGCCACCTTTATTTCCCGGCACGGTTAAATCAACAATAACTAAATCAAAGGGAGCATTATTTTCTAATTCTTGGGAATAGTACTCAATTGCTTCATCTCCATTTTTAGATACTTTTACTTCAAAGCCAAGAAGTTCAAGCATTTCTTTTCCAATTTCAAGAATCATCTCTTCATCATCCATTATGAGAATTTTACCGGACATCTCATCTTTCTTATTATGAGAAATAGAATCTAATGCTGAGTTATTACTTTTGTTAATTGCCGGCAGATAAATTTTAAACGTTGTTCCAAAATATTCTTTTGATTCAGCAAAGATCAAACCGCCGTGCTTTTTAATTATTGAATAACAAACAGCCAAACCAATACCGTTTCCTTCTTTTTTGGTAGTAAAATAAGGTGTAAATATCTTTTCCAAATTTGTTTTTGAAATCCCCGGTCCTTCGTCTTTAATAGCAATCTCGACATAATTTTCATCTTTAAGATGATATTGTAGATGCTTTTCTTTTCCGACATTCTTCATTGATATTCGAATTACTCCGCCACCGGGCATTACCTGTCTGGCATTAATGACGATATTTTGAATAACTTGGCTAATCTGACCTTCATCAACTTTACACATCCACAATTTTTCATCAATATCAAATTGAGGTTTAATTTTAGTTCCTGACAAAACAAAATTTGCTGTATCTTTTACAATATCAATTAATGAAGAGGTTTTTTTAATAGGTTCACCACCTTTAGAAAATGTTAAAAGTTGTTGAGTGAGGTTTTTGGCATTTTCAGTAGCTTTTGAGGCGGTATAGAGGATATTTTGGACCTTTTCTTGATTTTTTGTAATTAGTGATAAAATATCAATACTTCCTGTAATAATGGTTAGAAAATTGTTAAAATCATGTGCTATTCCTCCGGCAAGCAAACCGATTGCTTCCATTTTATCATTTTGAATAAGGTGATTTTGCATTTCTTCTTTTTCTTGTTCTGCCTGTATTCTTTTGGTGATATCATTTACCATAACCAATTTATCACCATTGTTTAATGAAAAACCTGAAGTTTCAACATACTTTATAATCCCTTTTTTAGAGATAATTTTTTCTTCAATAGGGGGAATAAATTTACTTTCCGTTGAGTCTATATTCATCCTTTCTTTTGCAATTTCTTGTGAATCCGGATGAAAATAAGGCATTAAATTTCTATTTAATAGTTCCTCTGCATTTTCAATATCAAGAATATTGAGTAAAGCACGATTGCAATATTTAACAATTCCCTTTTGATGAACGATAATTCCATAAGGATTATAATATAATAAATTTTTATATTCTTCGTTCCTCTTTATCAAATTTTCTTTTGTTTCTTTGATTGTATCTATTTGTTTTTTAATTTCATCTACATACATGGAATTTTTTAATGATAAGGCTACTATTTTACCTATGGCGTTCAACTTATTGCCATTTCCTGCTAAATAATTTTCTTTTTCAGAAACTATGTTAATTGTTCCAAATGACTCATCATTATAGGCTAAAGGTACAATTATTAAACTTCTAAGTCCTTGAGCATATAGTGCGTCTGTAATTCGATGATCGACTCTCTTATCGCCAAGTAAATCGAACACATATTTAACTTTTTTATCTAAAAAACTTTTACCGGAGATACTTCCTTCTATGGGAATAATAGCTCCATCTTGCCACGTATTATCTTTATTTCCTTCCCAATAATAGCTTTTTAGCTTAGTTTTTTCTTTATTGGCTAAGAAAATAATTATAAAAGTATCTTTGAAATAATTTCTAATTTGCTGTATTGCTGTTTTAGAAACTTCATACAAATCATAAGAATAAGAAATAGAAGAAGATAACTTATTTAGAAAATATAAGAAATCTAAAGATTCCCTTGTTTGTTCTTCAGCTAATTTTTCCTGCGTTATTTCTCTACCGATAATGATTAGTCCGGACGGTTTTCCTTCTTGATCCTCAATGATTCGTGTAAAAAAGGAGACATCTTTAAGTTGATGATTTTTCGTTACAATTTTTGACTCATGATCTTCATAATTAATTCTATTCTCGTAAATCTGTTTAATAACTTGTCCGGAAGTTACATCTCCTTCGGCATGTCTAAAAGTCACTTCCTTTTTAGGTTTAGAAAAAGCATCTTTCTTTGTATAACCACTTATATTCTCGGCAGCCTTATTCCAAAGTACTATATTTCCATCTTTATCAAAAATAGATATCCAGAATTTTGGGTTTTCAATAATCTTATTTTGGATTTGAGTAAGCTTGAAGTTCTCTTTTTCTTTTTCTTTAAGTTTTTGCATTTCTTTATACAATTCTTCCGTTTTTTGTTCGATTTTTATTTTTAAAGATTTATTCCAAATTAAGACGATAAGGATTATTAACAATGCGATAAATAAAAAACTGATAATGATTTTTACTAATTTTGTTTTTCCTTGATTTTCTATTGTACGTCCCAACCATTTATCTTGAATTTGTTTTTTCCCCTCGTTGGAAATATTTTGAAGCACTTTATCGATTATAATGGATAATCTTGGCCAATCATTTCTTGTTAAAATAGATAGCTTAGTATAATATCCACTTTCTCCTGCGATTTGTAAATTTGTAAATCCCCCTGTTTTAATTAGTTCTAACGCTATCGGGAGAGAAGCAATTACGGCATCAACTTCCTTATTTGATAATTTTATAAATCCTGTTTTCAAATTACTAACAGGGGCAATTTTTATTTTAGGATAATCCCTTGAAACCAATTCTTCCCAAACATAACCTTTGCCGATTGCTACTCTTTTATTAAATAAATTGTTTATCTTATGAATTGTTTTATCTGATTTCAAAGTAATTATTACTTCCGGAAAAGATAAGTATGAGTTTGAAAAATCCATATATTTCTCTCTATCGGAAGTTTGGGCTGCGGCAGGTAATAAATCAATTTCCCTGTTTTTTGCTTTTTGGAGAACTTCTTCCCAATCTTTACACTGAATAAGCTTAAATTTAACACCTAATTCTCGAGAGACTAAATCCATAAAATCTGCACTCATACCTTTATAGTTACCATTTTTATCGATATATTCAACAGGTTTAAAATATGGATCGGGAGATATTCTAATAACGGGATGCTGTTTTAAAAAAGCTTTTTCATCTTTAGAAAAAGGAATTTTATAATACGCATTTAACAGTTGAGAAAATAGAACAATCACTAAAAATAATATTTTTTTTATCATATAAAACTCCTCGTTAACAGAAATTTGAAATCTTTCAAAAATTAAAATTTTTATGATATAATGTCAAGGCAAATAAAATTTTTCAAAAGAGAGTTAAAAGTATTTTTCAATCTGAATCTTTTTAATTATCAAAATAAAGATTTAGTATATTAAGGTATGAAAAAAAATATCCCAACTTCCGAAACGAACATAAAATTATAGCGACAAAACTTATTTTGTCGCTATTTGAAATATTAATATCCTGCTAATAAAAAGCTTACATTTCGGTCATAATCAACAGCTTTTTGTCATTTTTTAATGCATAAACTTATAGATATTCATTCCTAAATATGCCAAATAGATAATGAATAGGAGAAATCCTTTCTTTTTGTCTAATTTTCCACCAATCCACATACTAACAAGCATTGTAACCACAATTAAAATCATCCAGAAAAATGAAAAATTAACGGTTGCAATTTCAACATGAATAGGATTTACAATAGAAGTAACCCCTAAAATCCAAAGGATATTTAGAATATCTGCTCCGATAATATCACCAACCGCAATTTCTCCTTCACCTTTTCTGGCAGCAACAATAGCTGTGGTAATTTCCGGCAAAGACGTTCCGAAAGCAACAATTGTTAATCCGATAATTGCATCGGAAACACCAAAATGGATTGCGATGTTTCTGGCGGTAAATACGATGACTCTACTGGTTCCGAGAACTCCGAGAAGTGCTAAAATAAAAGTCATAATTTCTTTTTTAATTGAAATATCTTTTCCATTTTCATCTGTTTTCAATTCTATAATTTCATTCATTTCTTTTTCAGCGATCTTTTTCTTCTTTTTCATTTCAGAATAAATTACAACACCAATATATCCGAACATTAATAAAACAAGAAATATCCCTTCTAATCTTGAGATATAACCATTTCGAGCTAAAAAATAAGCAATAATATCAACAGAAATTAAAAATACACCGGTCGTTTTTAGAATATGTTTGTGGACAATTATTGGCGCTGGAGCAAATATTGCAGCTAAAGCCAATGCTGCTCCATCATCACAAATAACAGATCCGAGAGCGTTTCCAAAAGCAATATCCGGGAATCCTGCAAGAGCTGAGATTACAGACACCGATATTTCCGGAGCTGTGGTTGCAAATCCTACAATTAAAATACCGACAATAATTCTCGGAATACCAAAATATTCAGATATTCCGACAGAGCTATCAACAAACAAATCCGCCAATTTTACAAGAAAATAAAAACTGACAGACATTAAAACAAAATTTACGATTATATTAGAAAAAATATCCATATTATATTTCAATAACTCCTATTGGTTCATTTTGAGAAGCAACTTTTAGTAAAATCTTCTGTTCAATTGTTTTCAAAAAAGATTGCATATTTTCGTAAGCAATTTCGGCAGTGTTATTTTCCTCACTTAAATGAGCAAGAATAACATTCTTAAGATTAGGATGGAGAATTTTATTCAAAAATTGGACAGATTGATCATTACTAAAATGTCCTTTCCGGCTTTTAATTCTTTGTTTCAATTCCCAAGGATAAGGACCGTCCATCAGCATATCTTCATCATAATTACTTTCTAAAATAATTGTGGTGCATTGAGAAACGTCTAACAAAAGATTTTTTGGCGGAAATCCGTTATCGGTAACAACAGCCAATTTTTTATTAGGATGATCTTTTTGGACAAAAGTAAAATTGCTGTGGTCAATCGAATCATGAGACCCCGGAATTGATTTAATAACCAGATCTTCAATTTCAAATAAATCCCCAGATTCAAATAATATTAACTTTTCAACTTTCCCAAGTTTATTCTTTGATGTACTATAAGTTAAATGCGAGATATACAGCGGAATTTTAAACTTTCGGCAAATAATTCCGGCACCTTTAATATGATCAGAATGCTCATGACTGACAATTACCGCAGATAAATTATCTCCGGACAATCCTATTTTTTCTAAAGACTCAATTATTCTTTTTCCGCTTAGACCGGCATCCAAAAGAATTTTAGTTTTATCTGTTCTGATCAAGATAGAATTGCCTTTGCTTCCGCTCGCTAAAACAGCAGTTTGAAACATTTTCTATCCAATATAGAAGTAGCGATTATTTAATCTATCGTATTCAGTCCATTCTGCATTGGAGCCTTGAACACCTTCGATTAATTGAGTTACACCGACACTTTGAGCATCAAGATTATCAGCCATATGAAGTACAATTGCTTCCAAAGTTTGCGGAAGTCTGGCAGCCGCTTTTTCATATTCTCCATGATGAGATAGAATAAGATGGCGGAGTTTTATCAAAGTATTTTCCGGAAAATTATTCATTTTATGAGCAGCGTCATTTATCATTTGATCGCCGATGCAAATATGACCAACGAGTCTTCCCATTGTGGTAAATTCAATCATAGTTTTAAAATTATATTCATAAACTTTACCGACATCGTGAAGTAAAGCTCCGGCAATAAGTAAATCTTTATCAACCGGATACATATCGGAAACGAAATTACAGATTTTAGCTACCGAAACCGAATGTTCCAAAAGTCCGCCAACGTAATTATGGTGCCAGGTTTTTGCCGCCGGAGATTTAGCGAATTTAGCGAAAAATTCTTTATCTTCAAAAATATTTTTCATTAACATTTTTAGATTTTCATTTTTCATTTCATCAATAAATCCAAAAAATTCATCAGCTAACTTTGTCATATCTTTTTTTGTGCTGGCTATGAAATCTGAAATATCATATTCTGCATCATCGGCAACTTTGATTTTCGAAATTGTTAGTTGCAATTGAGATTTGTATGAAATTACCATAGCTTGGATTTTTACAACATCGCCTTCGTTAAAATGATCGGCAATTCTTTTTGCATTATTCCAAACATTTGCAACGATAGAACCTGTTTTATCAACTAATTTCAATCTTAAATAAAAATCTTTTGTTCCTTCTCTAAGCTCTTTTTGAGCAACCAAAAAATTACTAATTATCTCTTTATTTTGATAATTTGATAATTCATTCACTCTTAAATTTTCCATTTTTTATATCCTTTTTAATTAAATTACATAAATATAGTTTGTGTAAATCCATCCGAAGTTAAATCTCGTTATTTCAAGACGATATCGTCCTTTTTCTTTAATTTCGAACCAACCTTTATCATTAATATCCGAAGCTATTTTTTTACCGTTTTTAATAAGTTTTATTTTCGCCATACATGGTAAATGGAAATAATATCTTAGACCTTCCGTCCAATTTATTTCTTCACCAAAAATGACTCCGTTTCCATCAGGATCAGCAATTCCACCATAAAAATTATAAGGACGTCCCCATTTGTAATTAACGATATAGGAATTCCCGTTTTTAATACTGTCCAATATATTTTCCTTATTAATTTCCTTTCCATCTTCAATCAAAACATTTGTTCGTATTGCTGCGAAAACTTTTCTATGAGTCAATACTCTGAACTTTATAAAACCTTTTGAGATAAGTGTTCCGTGGGCATCTGTACTTCCGATAGCTGAAATTCGTTTTCCATTATCTTGATATCTTTCCCATAATTTGATGTTTTTACCAAGAGGTTTTTGTACAAATATATTTGGTATTATCAGCATCAAAATTCCATTAGTAATCGGATTTAATTTTCCTAACCAACTTGAAGAATAATTCCAAATTTCCAGACCGTTTACATCCAATAATTCATCGGTTTTCCAAAGGTATTTTCTAAAATATCGGCTAGATCTTTTCTCATAAGGATGGGCAATAAAGCCAATGGCTCCCACATTTTTATAGAATTTGACATATTCTTCCACTTTTTTCCCGGAAAGTATTTCATCAGAATTGAAGACTAAATAATGATGATTTTTATCAGGATCATTTATTTCAGCTCCGACAATGATATGAATTCCAAGATCATTTTTTAAGGCAGGATCATTTTTAACATTGTTGTTGTAATGGTCATTTATAGTAAAATAATCCAATTTATTTTCTTTTGCAGCTTTAATTACATTTTTTAATGCAACATCACAATCAAAGGAATAAGAGGTATGATTATGAATACAACCGGTTAAATCCCAGTATTGTTTACGAAATATTTTTTTTAATCTCATAGTTACTTCACTAATATTATTTTTTTGTTAAACGTTTTTTTATTGTTAAATATTTTCATAAAATAAATTCCGGATGCACAATTAGAGTTGTTGGAATCCCTCCCATCCCAATAAGTTATGGGATTTTTCTTATCGTTAAATAATCTTCGAACCAATTGACCTTTTATATTGAAAATTTTAATTATCGAATTCTCTCTTTTTTTATCATTAAATATAATCTTGTATTTTGAAATGATCGGATTGAATGGATTTGGACCTGTTTTAAGCGATATTTGCGGAGCATTTTCATCATCGTTACTAACCAAATGTTCGAAATCAGATATATTTAATGAACTAACAAAATATATTTTATCATTACTTTGAATCCAATAAACAATCTTACAATTATTCCAATCATCAGCCGGAATTGTTTCAAAATCAGCTTTATTCCATTCTAAAGAAATCTCGCCGGTTTCTTGATTATTCAAATTAATATTATCACCTGTTGAAGATGAAATAAAACCTCTAAATAAATTCTGTGGGACAACATCATCAAAAGAATCTTGAATTAAAGCAACAAATAATTTTAGTGATGAAGCAAAATTCGAAAATAAATAAGTTTCTTGATTATTAAGAATTGCTCTAAATGTCATCTTTCCTTCATCATTATATGAGCCGTAATTTTCCTGATTTGAAATAAAGGTTTTTTGCAAATTTAAAGAATCTGCAAAAGTTTGGAATTTACTTTGATAATTATCATTAAAATTCGTTAACCTCTCACTACCATTCATAATAGTGGTTGGATATCCGATTCCGCTATAAAAATTAAATCGACTTAAAGATTCAGCATTTTGGTAAGGGGAATCATAAGCTGCCGGAAAATAATTTATCTTCAAAAAATCCGGGGAATCTGCTGATGATTGATAATTCCATAAATCTGTATTTAGAGGATCGGACGAGATTAGAAAATTTTCAAGAAGAAAAATGTCTTGAGAATTAGGGAAATAATTCAAAGAATATCCTTGAGAATTGTCATAAGAAAAATCCAAAGTGTCTGAACATGATAAAATTGCCTGAAAATTATACTGAGAAAATTCTTCCGAAAAACTAATATTCAACGAATCAGGAGCATTAATAAACAAACTATCGCCTGCAGATAATTCATTAGGAAAATCAATTTCTTTAACGTAAGGATTAAAATCCGGTGCTGAAGAATCGATATTGATATTTACTTTGATATTTGAAATGGGGTTCATTCCATTATTTATAATTTTGATTTGTGGCGAATAAATCTGAGGGTTTACACTATTATTTATATAATTAAATTTAGCAAATTCAAGATTATGAACATTTGAAGTAAAAATTCCTTCAAAAGTAAAAAGTAATTCCGAATGGAAATTATAATCCTGCATATTTGCAAAATAACCATCGGTTTCGGTAGTTTGAACCCAATAATAACTATGAGCACCATTTCCGTAAGAAGCTGCCGAATTTATGATTGAATCACTCGAAATCACAACCCAAAAGATATTTCTTAAATCCAAATTTACTGGTAATTCAATCGTATTCCAACCATAAATAAAAGGTGTGTTTTCATAAGAAACGAAAACCGTGTCATTTGGCGTTGTGGCATTTCCTCCCAAAATACTCAAAGTTACGTTTTCTGTATCACCGGAAAATATTTTTAATCTCTGTGGTTTAAAAATAGCATCCGAGTTTTCTGTA
>JAMOQM010000033.1 GCA_027064005.1 Candidatus Cloacimonadota bacterium
GTGTTTTCTAATAAAACTGATTTCTGAAAGAAAACCCGTAACACACATTTCCACGTCCAAAAAGACGGACATGATAGCTGCCACCTGTTACTCCTGTTTCCAAGTTTATATACTTTTGGAATTCATCTTGAGGTTGAGCTGAATCGTACATTTTTTTTAAAGATGTTGAATGGAGAAAACTATAAAACAAAATAAACGAAACGAGCAAATATTTTTTCATCGAGAGAGTTAAAATTTATTTGGATGTTTTTCTTTCATTGTTTTTATGAGAAAATCGACACTTAAATTTACGCGTTGTATTTCATCATTAAAAAAACGATTGGTAGCATCATTTGGTGATTCAGGGTCTGTTTCAAGATGGGAAAAGCTCTGGTCCAAATCTTTTATATAATTTCTTCTGCATTCTGCTGTTTTAATAAATACCGGTGGAAAAAGTTCGTACATTAAAATCCAATTCATAACCAGGCGGGCGGTTCTGCCATTTCCATCTACAAACGGATGGATTCTTACTATTTCATGATGAGCATAAATCGCTTTTACTAAAGGATTTGCAATATTGTCTAAATTGTACATCAAATTATTCATCAAAGAAAAAATTCTCTCCGGTTCCGGAGCAAGATGATTTCCAACCATAACTAATGTATTTCGATATTCATTCGGATGTTGTTGATGAGCTGTAGGGTCTATCAAATTATGAAGAAAAATAATTTCATGATGATCAGAAAATATCTTGTTTTCCGAAACTTTTTCAACTACATAATCCAAAGCATTATGCAGATTATTCAAATAAATTTTCAATTCTTCTTTAGAAGCAGCTTCTTGTTTTGCACTTTTCATTTTCATCATATCTTGAAGAGTTTGAAAATTTTTCAGGAAAGTTTTAAATAATCCGCTACTGTTTTTTTCAATATCATAAATAATTTTGCGATAAAAATTATTTCTTTTCCGGTTAATTTCACCGATTAATTTGTAATTAATATCAACTAAATCAATGTTTAATAATTCCATAAAATCTCCTAAATTTGTGCTACAATTATTCCTGTTAACATTAATAATGCTCCAATTGTCGAAGTTAAACTCGGATGTTCGTGAATAATTAGAATTCCTCCGATAAATCCAAATAAGGATTCCAAACTTAAAATAATTGCTGAATGAGAAGGATGAGCGTGTTTTTGCCCGAAAATCTGTAAAGTAAATGCAACGCCAACTGACATAATCCCGGCATATAAAATTGAAATTCCTGCAGAATGAATCAAAGGAAAATTAAAATCTTCAAATATCAAAGCTAAAATTAAGCTGATGATTCCGGTATAAAAAAATTGGAAGGAAGCAATTAATACAGCGTCATATTTTTTTGAAATCTTGCTAATATATAGAACATGTAACGCCCAAAATATGGCACATAAAAATAATAAAACATCGCTAATTTGAATGCTACCATTTCTAAAATCTGTTAAAAAATACAATCCGAGAATAGCTAAAACTGCTCCAATCCATAAATTGCGACGAGTTTTATGTCCAAAAAAAATACCTATAATCGGGACTAAAATAACGTACAATCCCGTAATAAAAGCAGCTTTTCCGGCAGAAGCTTTCACCATTGCAATTTGCTGTAAAGTCGAAGCTGTAAACAAAAGTATTCCGCTGAAAAAGGAAGGTCGCAGAGTTCGAAAAATTTCTTTTTTTAATTCATTCTTTTTTACAAAGAAAAAAACTAATGGGAAAATCACAACTGCACCTAGGATAAATCTTATTCCGTTAAACACAAAAGGACCGATATATTCCATACCGGCTCTTTGGGCAACGAAACCAAATCCCCAAATTATTGCAGCTAAAAATAGCAGTATTTCGGAGCTTAATTCATTCTTTTTCATTTTGCTTTTGTTTTAAACATTTTTCCTTGAGGCTTATTTTCATGTTTTGGTGCCGGTTCATAAAATATGATTAAATAATCTCCGATACCGCTTAATTGAGGAACAAATTTAGCTTCCGTTTTAACATTTGTTACAACCGGAGAAATCACGGTAATTTTTTTATCAATAACTCTATCTTGAAGTTTCTGAGCGGTTCCCAAATGGTATCTGCTGTGAAAATCGCCATTAAAATGAACTATTACCGTTTTAGGATGTTTTTCCATAAATTTGGCAATAGATTCAGCCATAGTTTCATCTTTTAGACATTGTGCTTCATAATATTTTTGGAAGATTTTATCTTTCAATTGTTTAGGCATTTTATTGCCCATATTTGAATCCATAACTTTAAAAAATTCTTTTCTATATTGATCATTTTTAAAGACATAATCTTTGGCAATAAATTTTCTTTCGTTTTTAGGGAGAGATTCAATCGCAGTTTTCCCTTTTTTTCTCATCATTGACGCATAACGTCTCGGAATATTTGCGGCGATAACCGGCAAATGATGTTTTTTTGCAAATTCAATAATTGGTTTATAATCGGTTTTGTAATTTGGCCAAGCTCTTGTTTCTTTAAGAAAATCTTTTTCAGACATTTTTCCTGATAAGTATTGGTTTAATTTATCTTGAACATCTCTTTCAAACATTTCCATCGAAACGGCTATATTTTTATTTTTTTTATAGAGAGTTTTAAGAAAATCAATTTCCTGCTTATGAAGAAAAGCGTTGTCATGATATTCTCCGAAAAAATATACATCTGATTTATCAGCTGCAATTTGTTGTAAATTTACTGTTTTGCCTTTGTCAGTTGTAATAATTGAGTTGGAAGCAAAAAGATTGAGGGAAAAAACCACAATCATCAAGGTTAATAATTTTAATTTCATAAGAGTCTCCTTTTTTATGAATAATAATGACCAATCATAATGATAACTATTCCTGTCAACTTTATAAGTTATTTTTTTCATTCATAACTTAATGAGGGAAAATGAAATTCAAGAAAATAAAAAACACCTATTGTGGAAAGCTTTTACGGAAAATGTTGCTCGGTTTATATTTTACTTAATTTTTGCAGTTGCTAAATCATTGGAAAATAACAGCTGAAAACATAAAAAGATAACCGAGAAAATATAGATGATTTTAAGAAATGAATGCGTTAAAAACACTGAAAAAAGATGGGCGAAACTTGAGATAATTAGCATATTTTTTTATTTTGACATATTTTTTCAAAATATAATATTGTACTTAAGAATTTGAGGAGGCTTTTTGGAAATAGTGATTAGCAAAAATATTAAACTTAGTACGAACAATCATTTACTTGGTTATATTGATTTATTGAATCAAAAAGGATATGGAAAACCAACTGTACAAACAAATGAAATTTATACGCATGTAATGTCAAAAACACTGCAAAGGATAAATAATCTTTTGGATAATTTGGAAATTTAATATGGAAATAAGGTTTACAATAAAATACATTTTTAGGTTATTGCCTGCCTTTTACAAATATCTATAAGCTAGTTATGTTTACCTTGAAAGTGGACGTAGGTATAGATGTTATACACAAGAAAGAATTAAAACTTTACAGGAACGTAAAAATTCCAACATTTGACACCAGAAACTAAAAAGAGTCTATCGTTGGAGGTGAGAATTGAAGAATAGTAAGGAAGATATTATAAAAAAGATTGGAGAACATTTTCCTCCTGAACAGACATTTACACGTAAAGAGTTATATGATTTCTTGGAGCTAAATTTCTACCCAAATCTAAAAGAAACAACTTTTCGTTGGCGAATATACGAATTAAAGAAAGCAAACATCATTGTTTCTGTAACAAGAAGTGTATTCAAATTATCTGAGAACAAAGAATTGTTTGCGCCAAACATCAATAATAAACTTTCTAAAATCAGCAATATGTTACAAAAGAATTTTAGCTCAATATCTTATTGCCTTTGGAGTTCAAATTGGCTTAACGAATTTTCCAGACACCAAGCTACAAATGAAATATTAATCGTAGAAGTGGAGAAAGAATTAGTAAATTCTGTTTTCAATTTGTTAATCGATAATAATTATAAAAATGTTTACATTGAACCTGATAAATTCGTCACAGAAACTTATATCTCTGAAAATCAAACTTCGATCATTGTAAAATCATTAATAACCAAATCTCCAATTCAATTTGTGATGAATGTTGCAGTTCCCAAATTGGAAAAGATATTAGTCGATCTGTTCTCAGACAATAAATATCTCGTTGCTTACAAAGGATATGAGCAAAAGGTCATCTTTGAAAATGCGTTTGATAAATATCAGTTAAATCTTTCCAGCTTAATTAATTATAGTCGCAGAAGAAAAAAAGATAAACTTATCGCAGAATTTTTAATTACGAAAATAAATATTGGTGAGGAACTATTGAAATGATTAAAGAAAATTCCTATAAATTAAGCTGGATAACAAAACTCAGAAGCAAAAAGAAAAAGATAGATCCAATATTATGCGAAAAAATGATTAGAGCTTTAGGACTTCTGGAGCAATTAGTGATTAATAATCTCCAATTTGTTTTTAAAGGAGGAACTTCATTGATTTTACTCGTAGAGAAACCGCAAAGGTTCTCTATTGATATTGATATTAACACAGAAGAATCAAAAGACAAATTATTAAACATCCTTAAAATAATATGTTCAAATGATTTATTCAAGCGATTCGAAGAAAATAAAAGAACGAACAGAAGTATCCCAAAAGCTCATTTTAAGTTTTATTATGATTCTGTTATAAACGGACGAGAAAACTATATTTTGCTCGATGTGCTTTTTGATAAACATTCATATCCTGAAATAATTGATACTCCAATTAAATCTTTCTGGATTGATACTGATGACAATATTATAAAAGTAAATACGCCTTCAATTGATTCTATTCTTGGTGATAAACTTACTGTTTTTGCTCCCAATACAACAGGTATTAAATATAAAATCGGTAAATCTATGGAAATAATGAAACAGCTTTTTGATATTGGCAGATTGTTTGATCATGTTGAGAATATTGAGGTTGTTGCTGATTCATTCAAAGAAATTGCGAAAAAGGAATTGGAATACAGAAAATCAGATAAAATGATTGATGATGTTTTGCAAGATATCATTGAAACAAGCTTGATAGTCTCACAATTACCAGGTGGGACAAAATCCGATTTTCCTGAACTTCTTGAATTGATTGACGGATTAAAACGATTTAAAGGATTTCCAATAGAATTTGCATTCAGAGCAGATGATGCAATTCTTGCTGCCGCAAAAACTGCTTATATAGCTATAAAAATTTTGAAAAAGGATTTTACCATAATTGATAAATTTTCAAATAATGTAAAATATAATGAACCCGACTTTCCTGATAATTATAAACATCTCAAAAAGTTAAAGAAAAGAAAAATTGAAGCTTATTATTATTGGTGTAAAGTATTTGACTTATTACCATTTATTAAAGAATCGAAGTAAAATTATGAATTGTTTGAAATGAATCATCAAAAGAAAACTTGTGTATAATACGCAACTCCATAGACAAGCAAGAAGAAAAGATAGAAGAGCACCGCAGCTGCCAACCATTAATCGATAATATTAGGAGTTTAAAATGGAAAAAGTCATAAAAAATTATCGTTTAAGAACGTCCGGCTGAAAAAATGCAGTTGAAACTATTTTGAAAAATTTCGGGGAGATGGCAATTTTTTGAGGATTATTTTTTCCATTTGACAGATTTTTTCAAAATATAATATTGTGCTTAAGAATTTGAGGAGGCTCTTTGGAAATAGAGGTTAGCAAAAATATTAAGGTTAGTACGAACAATCATTTACTTGGTTATATTAATTTATCGAATCAAAAAGGATATGGAAAACCAACTGTACAAACAAATGAAATTTATACGCATGTAACGTCAAAAACACTGCAAAAGATAAATAATCTTTTGGATAATTTGGAAATTTAATATGGAAATAAGGTTTACAATAAAATACATTTTTAGGTTATTGCCTGCATTTTACTAATATCTATAAGCTAGTTATGTTTACCTTGGAAGCGGACGGGGGTATAGATGTTAACCGATAACATTAGGAGTTTAAAATGGATAAAGTAGTCTCTAAAATTGCAGGTTTAGGAGTACCTGGATTGGTATTATTAATAGTTATGTCATCTACTGGTTACATTGGTGCAGCTGCAATAACAAGTGCACTTTCAATAATGGGTGGTCCTTTTGGCATGTTAGGAGGAATGGTATTATTAGGGATATTGGTACAAATATCTACTGCTATATCAAAATTCGGATTTTTAAAAATTTATCATGCTGTAATAAAAGAACTGTATAAAAATGGTGAAGATAAGAAAACAATTTTAGAAAAGATAAATAGTTATCCTATCTCAAAAGAATTAAAGAACTCTCTTTTCAATTTAATTAATGATCAAAATTAGGAGTTGACGATGGGAAAAATATTGTCTAAATTAAAAAAAATAGGATTTATCATTATAATAATATTTTCAATTTTTGGAGTAATTAATTTATTTGTTAAACTTGGACCTTTAATAGTCAAAGAATTGGCAAAAAATGATCTTGAATTAACATCAATAAATATCCCTTTTATTAAACATAACCTGCCAATAAAGAAAATAAAGACTCAAATCAAGAATTTTACAACTGACTACAAAGTAAATGGAGAATCTAAACTCAATTTAGTTAAAGTTGAAACTAATGAAACAATTGTAATATCTGACACGAAACCTGGAATTGGTGTTATTAATTTAGGAACTACAAAAGTTATGTATCGTACTCCTGTAATTATTCACTATGGTATTGATTTTTATGGTTCTAAAGAAATTAAAATTCAACTTAATGAACGGAAAATTGTTCAGAACAAAGATATCACAATAAAAATGAATGATAAGACATTTATAAAAAATAAGGATATTACAGAAATAATTGAGAATATCACGATTATATTTCCACAACTTGAAATAACTTCTATTGAAGAACTAACGGATCAAGCTGATGGTATTATAAGTACAACTGGTACACGACAACGTGGATTTTCCGGCAAATATCTTCTTGATAAGGCAAAAAAAAGTATTAGACCTACAGTTAAAGAAAAATATAGTAAACCAGAAGAAATTTCTAAAATAAAAGAAATTGCAAGAAAAAAATTAAAGACAATAATGCTTAATTTATTCAAATCATTTAATCCAAATGCCAATGAATATGATCCATTAATAAAAGTCATTTTTGAGGACGAACTCTCTATTGGTTCAAAAAATAATATAGAAAACCCATGATTTTACTAAAATGTATAATTCGTCTAACACAGCACTCCCCACCAGTAAAGATGGGCGTGGCGTTGTCCACCCGTTAGTCACAACTTACAAAAAAATTAGATTTCCAAAAAACTTATTATTACGTTATCGTTGTGGAAAGCTTTTACGGGAAATGTTGCTCGGTTTATTTTTACTACCAATTATTTCTTCTAAAGTTTCCTCAAGATAATTTGCTAATTTTATAATTGTTTGCTTCAAAATATAAGAATTCTTATTTCTTCTTTTTGTGAGTTGAAGAAAAATTAGATCCATTCTACCTTTGAATTCGGTTCCCATTTTTGGTGGAACTTTTTTAGGGAATTTTTGTAAAACGAAAAACACAACGTTTCCATTTTTGGAATAAGTAATTGTTTTTTGTAAAAAGAACTTACTTAATCAGAACAATCTGAGATTGTTAAAATCTTTAACTTTTCTGTATTATTTTTTGGACTATCTCAACTGTGCCGAAGTATAAATCGTCGCAGTAGCAATAAAAATTTATTTTCGAATATAATAATCTGTATTATTGCTTCATAAAATATAGAGTGAAGACGCAGTAAATATTTTCCTAAAAAATTACCGTTGGGGTTCAAGTTCAACAATGCGCTTGACAAAATGTTTTAAAGAAAATAACGGGAAAAATAAGATTATTTTTACAAAATAGTATATAGAAAAAATGAAACTTGTTGAAAATGAAGGAAAATATACTCCTAAGTGGATATATGAAATCAAAACTTTTTTTGAGAAATAAATCGTGTAACAAAGCACTCCACAAAGCCAGTTGAACTTTCTATAAAAGCTATCTGCCTTATTGGAAATTGGCAGTTTTTGAAAGTTGAAATGGTAGTTTTGGCTTCGTGGCACTCCACCCCTTATGAGAAAAGTTTCTTGACACAAAAGACTGAATATAGACTGTATTTAGTCAGGAGGAAAAATGAAAGCAAATAGAGATATTAAACCAATTTCTTACGTAAAAGCTCATACTGCTGAAATACTGTCGCAAGTGAATTCAACAAAAGCGCCATTGTATATAACTCAGAATGGTGAAGCTAAAGCCGTAATCATTGATACAGAAAGTTATGAGGCTTTAAAAGAAACTTTGAACTTCCTTAAAATACTATCAATTGGTGGATCACAAATTAAAAAAGGTAAAGTGAAAAAGCAAACTGAATTCTTTAACGAAATTGAAAATGAAATTCTAAAATAGGATCTGTATGAAAAAGTTAAACGTCTTTTGGACTTTAAATGCTCAATCTGATTTGAAAGAAATCATTGAATTCGTTAAAATTGACAGTTTGAATCAAGCTAAACGGATATTTGAAAAAATTAAAGCAGAATCACTAAAACTAACAGAATTTCCGAATCTTGGTCGAACGATTCCTGAACTAGATCGCTATAATCTAACTAACTTTCGAGAGTTAATTGTTGAAGTTTGGAGAATTGTTTACACCCAGAAAGAAGATGGAATTTACGTACTGAGTGTAATTGATAGTAGAAGAAATTTAGAAGAGTTGCTTTTTAATAAGTTGTTTAAAGATTAATTGTAGCTGGCAACAAAAAACCGGTACAGTAATCTTGTCAAAAAAATTAGATTTCCCAAAAACTTAATTATTACGTTATCGTTGTAGAAAACATTTTTCGGGAAATGTTGCTCGGCATATATTTTACTACCAATTATTTCTTCTAAAGTTTTCTCAAGATAATTTGCTAATTTTATAATTGTTTGCTTCAAAATATAAGAATTCTTATTTCTTCTTTTTGTGAGTTGAAGAAAAATTAGATCTATTCTACCTTTGAATTCGGTTTTCATTTTTGGTGGAACTTTTTTAGGGAATTTTTGTAAAACGAAAAACACAACGTTGCCACTCTAAAATAAGCAAATTGTTTTTTGTAAAAAGAACTTACTTAATCAGAACAATCTGAGATTGTTAAAATCTTTAACTTTTCTGTATTATTTTTTGGACTGCCTCAACTGTGCCGAAAAATAAATCGTCGCAGTAGCAATTAAAATTTATTTTTGAATATAATAATCTATATTATTCCTTCATAAAATATAGAGTGAAGACGCAGTAAATATTTTCCTAAAAAATTTCCGTTGGGGTTCAAGTTCAACAATGCGCTTGACAAAATGTTTGTTTTAAAATTATTGAATTAAAATGTGAGAAGAGGTGCAAAATGAAAATTTTAAAAAAAGGCTATACTTTTGATGACCTTTTATTAGTTCCCCAAGAATCCAAAACTTTGCCAAAATTAGTCAACACATCTACGTATTTAACAAAAAATATCAAGCTAAACATTCCGATAATGAGTGCTGCGATGGATACTGTTACGGAATCCAATATGGCAATTGCAATGGCTAAAGAAGGTGGAATCGGTATTATTCATAAAAATCTTTCGATTGAACAACAAGCTGAACAAGTTAAAATCGTTAAACGTTATGAAAGTGGAATTATTAGAGAACCGGTAACTCTTTCTCCCGAAGATGTTATTTTAAAAGCAATTCAATTGAAAGAGAGACTAAATATCGGCGGATTTCCCGTTGTCCAAAATAAAAAATTGGTGGGAATTCTAACCAATCGTGATCTGAGATTTGAAACAAATTTAGAAAGGAAAGTCAGCGAGTTAATGACTCCAAAATCCAGGTTAATTACAGCTCAAGACAATATTTCCATAAATGATGCCAAGTATTTACTTCATAAGCATAGAATTGAAAAATTGCTTTTGGTTAATGAAAATTTTGAATTATCGGGAATGATAACGGTAAAAGACATCACTAAAAAAATCTCTTTCCCTAGAGGTGCCAAAGATAATCGAGGTCGATTATTGGTCGGAGCTGCGATTGGGAATGGGGGAGATTTTCTTGAAAGAGCACAAGAATTAGTGAGAAATCATGTTGATGTTATTGTAATTGATACGGCTCACGGACACCATATGAACGCTCCTTTAGCAATTGAAAAA
The DNA here is from genome assembly GCA_027064005.1 of Candidatus Cloacimonadota bacterium. Classification (GTDB taxonomy): domain Bacteria; phylum Cloacimonadota; class Cloacimonadia; order Cloacimonadales; family JAMOQM01; genus JAMOQM01. Next base: position 10,185 of record JAMOQM010000033.1, read on the forward strand.
ATTAAAGCAAATCTTAATATAGATGTTATTGCGGGAAATGTTGCCACCGGTGCTGCCACAAAATATTTAATTGATGCCGGAGTTGACGCTGTTAAAGTTGGTATCGGACCGGGATCTATTTGTACAACCAGAGTTGTTGCCGGAGTCGGAGTTCCTCAAGTAACTGCCGTGATGGATTGCGTGGAAGTTGCTTCAAAGTATGATATTCCGATTATTGCCGATGGTGGGATAAAATATTCCGGAGATATTGTAAAAGCTTTGGCTGCCGGAGCAAATGTAGCAATGTTAGGAAGTTTATTAGCCGGAACAGATGAAAGTCCGGGGGAATATGTGATTTATAACGGCAGGAGATTCAAATCTTATCGTGGAATGGGTTCAATTGCAGCCATGAAAAAAGGTAGTAAAGATAGATATTTCCAAGATACTAATGATGATAAAAAACTTGTTGCGGAAGGAATTGAAGGAATGGTACCTTACAAAGGTCCTGTTTCAGATTACATTTATCAATTAATGGGCGGATTACGTTCAGGAATGGGATATTGCGGGGCGGAAAATATTTGTCAATTACATGAAAAGGCGAGATTTGTCGAAATCAGTTCAGCCGGATTGAAAGAGAGTCATCCGCATGACGTAATGGTTACGAAACAAGCTCCGAATTATCAATATCAGGATTAGGATGAAGATAGATCATTTAATTGATCAATACATATATTATTTGCGTGTCGAAAAAGGTTTTTCGCAAAATTCAATTGCTAATTACCTTTTTGACATAACGCATTTTTTTGAGGAAAATAAAATAGATGTTCAAGAAATCTCACCGGACATTATCATTAATTATTTTATTATTTTAATGGATTTGGGAATTTCAGAGCGGACAATTGCCAGAAAACGGGCTGCTCTTCATTCCTTAATAAATTTTCTTGAGAATGAAGAAATTCTTTCTTATTTTGAATGGGATTTAATTCCTAATATAAAATACAAAAATAAATTACCGCATGTTATTTCTATTGAAGAGATGGATAAACTTCTTAATTCTATTGGAAATGAAACTCCGCTTGAAAAGCGAAACAGAGCTATCTTTGAATTTTTATATGCAACCGGAGCAAGAATTTCCGAAGCTGTAAATCTTCAATTAGACGATATTATCGCTTCAGAAAAATTGATTAAGATTCGAGGAAAAGGGAATAAAGAAAGACTTGTGCCAATTTTCGATTATGCTTACGATTTTCTGATAAATTATATTCAAAATAGTCGGATTTATTTCAAGAAAGAAGAAAATAAAAATTCTTATGTCTTTTTGAATAGATATGGCAACAAAATAAGTCGGGTCGGCATTTGGAAATCTTTACAAAAAATAATTCTAAAATCAGGTTTGGATATAGAAATTTCACCACACACATTTAGACATTCTTTTGCGACACATATGTTGGAAGGTGGAGCCAATTTAAGGATTATCCAAGAATTACTCGGTCATAAAAGTATTAATACAACTCAAATATATGTTAATATTGATGTCCGATATTTAATAGAAGAACACCGAATGCATCATCCAAGGAACAAAATTAATTGACTCAAAAAATAAATCTAAAAAAATGTGAATGAATAAAAAAACACGGAGGAAAAATGAAAAAGATATTAACTTTAATGTTAATGATGATGATTTTAATGACAGGAACTTTACTATTTGCGGCTAAACCTTTGGAAAGACAAGGTAATGAATTGGCTGCAGCCGGAGACGGACTATATAAAGCCGGAAAATATAAAGAAGCCGGAATGAAATACGAAGCTGCGATGAAAAAATATCAAGAAGCAATGAAAAAAGATAAATTACCTCTTGATTCCAAAATTGATAATATGTTAAAAAACACAATGAGTTGTTATTATAAAGCCAAAGAATATCAGAAAACAATTGATACATTTGAATTAATGCAAAAAAGACATCCCAATGATCATAAAATAATAAAGAAAATTGTTATGGTTTATGAAAAGAAAATGGGGGATGTGAATAAAGCAATTGAAGCTTTAAAAAGTAATGATCCTCAAGGAAAAAAATACTACAACAATAAGAAAATAGGTGATTTATATGTAAAACTTAAAGATTATAAATCAGCACTTCCATATTATCTTAAAGCTAAAAAAATGAAATCAGATGCAAAGGTTATTCGGAAAATTGCGACAATTTATGTTAAGTTAAAGCAACCAAAAAATGCCATTTCCGCTTATGATGATTTCATTAAAACAAATCCTAAAAAAACTCAATTGTATAAAGTATATTCTTATCTTGGGAAACTATATGAAGATTTGAATAATAAAACAAAAGCCAGATTGAATTATGATAAATCTCTTAAAATTCATTATGATCGAAAAATTGCGATGAAACTTATTCAATTAAATTTTGAAGCAAAACGTTACGCTCAGGCAAAAAAATTAATCAGTACCTTGTTAGCAAAAAACACAAATGATACTTATGCTCTCTATTATCGAGCTCAAATTAGATATCAAGAAAAAGATCTTAAAGGTGCTAAAGCTGATTTTGAAAAAGTTAAAGATGTTCCTGCTTTCGGAGCTTCAGCTCGTCAATTTATTAAAAGTATAAACTCAGAGCTGTAAAATGAAAAGGATTCTGTTATTTTTAGTTTTAGGAATAATAATATTCGGATGTGATAAACGAGGTGTTAATAAACCTGAAATATCAGTAATTTCGGATAAATCGGAAATCTATAATTCTCAAAATGACAGAACCGTAACTTTAACTTATAAATTAACAGGTGAGCATGCTTACATCGCTAATGCTAAAGTTCTTTTAGAATATGATTCTGAGTTAGGAACGGTTATTGGAACGGGTAATGCCTATTATCTTTTTACAGATGAAAACGGAGAAGCTGAAGCTATTTTTCAAATAAGTTCATCAGCTACCGGAGTAGTAGAAATAACTTCAAGATTGGATGATTTTAGGACAGTTGAATTTACTAATAAAATAATTGTCCATTTTAAACCTACAATCGAAAGCTTTGTTGCCACTCCGGATACAATTGAGGCAAACGGAACTTCAATGTCTGTTTTAGATCTACAATTGGGGAATAGTGATAAATTAGATAGTGTTAAGATTTTATTTTCTACAACTAACGGAACATTATCTAATGATTCAACTTTTACGGATGGAACCGGACATGCTCAAATATCGATTCTTTCGACAAATTATCCGGCCCAAGCTGTAATTTATGCTCACTTGGAAAAATGCCCGGAAGTTACGGCAAATGTAAGCGTTTGGATGGAATAACAAATTAAGGAATAGGAGTGTAAAAATATGAGAAAAAATTATATCGCCGGAAATTGGAAAATGAATAAAACTTTAGTCGATACACAGGATTTTGCTATCAACTTATCAAATAAATTACCGGAGTTGAAAAATACTGAAATCATTATTTGCCCTCCGAGCTTGTTTGTTTATGAAATGGCTATCCTTACTAAAGACACGGCAATTAATGTGGGTGCTCAAGATGTTTCCGTTCACGAAAAAGGAGCTTTTACTTCGGAAATTTCCGCAGCAATGATTAAATCAACCGGAGCGAAATATTGTATTGTCGGGCATTCGGAAAGAAGAAAATATCATAATGAAACAGATGAAATTATTAATCAAAAATTATTTGTTTTGTTGAAAAATGAACTGACTCCGATTTTATGTATTGGAGAATCTGCGGAAGAAAGAGAAAATAATCTTACCGATAAAGTCATTATTAAACAATTATCGAAAGGATTAAAAAATGTAGAATTATCAGTTCCTTTTATAATTGCTTACGAACCTATTTGGGCGATTGGAACAGGTAATACGGCAACTCCTGAAATGGCTGAAGAAGTTCATTTGTTGATACGAAATTGGCTGAAAGAAAATTATAATGAAAAAATTTCGCAAACGATTCCGATTTTATATGGCGGTAGCGTTAAACCTTCTAATATAGAAGAATTGTTAAAACAACCGAATATTGACGGTGGTTTAATTGGTGGTGCTTCTTTAGAAGTCGATTCAATGCGAGAAATGATAAAAATATCGGAAAATATAGAGGTATAAATGCTAGATTTGAAATTCATCAGCGAGAATGCTGAATTTGTAAAAGATGTCGTAAAAAATAAAAAAGAAAAAGCTAATATCGATGAACTCTTAAATCTTTATGAAAATAAAAAGAAATTGCAATTTAGTTTTGATAATTTAAAAGCGACACAAAATAAGGTTTCTAAAGAAATTGCTAAAAAGAAAAGAAATAAAGAAAATGCTGATGATTTGTTGGCTCAAATGAAATTGGAAGCTGAAAAGGTCAAAAAGATAAATGCGGAATTAAGTGAATCATCTAAAAAATTGGAAAATGCTTTGTTGAGAGTTCCTAATGTCTATAATAAAAATGTTCCAATTGGTTCTTCAGAAGATGATAACGAAATTGTTAGATACGAAGGCGAGAAGAAGGAGTTTTCTTTTAAACCTAAAACTCATATCGAAATTGCAGAAAAGAATCATTTATTGGATATAGAAAGAGGTACAAAATTAACAGGCAGCGGTTTTCCTACCTACGTTAATAAAGGTGCAATGTTAGAAAGAGCGTTAATTAATTTTATGCTGGATTTCCATATTACAAAACACGGATATACCGAACTTAAAGTTCCTTTTATGGTAAATAGAAAAACAATGACCGGGACAGGTCAACTTCCTAAATTGGAAAATGATATGTACCGAATTACTGAAGATGATTTATTTCTAATTCCTACTGCTGAAGTTCCGGTAACGAATTTCTATGCAGGAGAAATTCTTAATGAAAAAGATTTGCCGGTAAAATTTGTTGCTTATACGCCTTGTTTTAGACGCGAAGCAGGTTCTTATGGCAAAGATACAAAAGGTTTGCAACGAGTTCATCAATTTAATAAAGTAGAAATGGTAAGATTGGTGAAACCTGAAAATTCTTATGAAATTTTAGACGAAATGGTTGCAGATGCCGAAGATATACTCAAGGCGTTAAAACTTCATTATCGCGTTTTGAATTTGTGTACCGGTGATTTAAGTTTTGCTTCGGCACAGACTTTTGATTTGGAAGTTTGGGCTCCGGGAGCTCAGAAATATCTCGAAGTTTCTTCCATAAGTAATTTTGAAGATTTTCAATCAAGAAGAGCCTCTTTAAGATTTAGGGGAGATGATGGTAAACCCCATTTTGTCCATACTTTAAATGGTTCCGGTTTAGCTACTCCGAGAACTTTTATCGCTATTTTGGAGACTTATCAAAACGAAGATGGCTCAATCGATGTACCGAAAGTTTTACAACCGTATTTACAAGGATTAAAAAAAATATAACTCGGAGGAATTATGAAAAAATTTGTGTTAATATCAGCACTTATAGCTATGTTTTCTATGACTTCAATGCTTTTTGCTGAAAAGACTAAGATTGCTCTTTTACAGTTGAAAAAAGTTGATAAGAATAGTGAGTATGTTGTCAATATGATTAAAAGACGCGACTTAAAGATGCTTCTCAAAAAAAATGAGAAATTTGAATTAATTGAACAGAAGAATGTTGATAAAATTGTTAAAAAATCAGGATATCAAGATTTATCTATGGCCGGGATTGATGCGATTAAGGAGATTTCAAATCAATTAGGTGCTAAAATCTCACTTTGGGGAAGTGTTTATTCTCAAGGCTCAGATGAATATCAAATCAATTTTACCGTTTTCACTGTTGCTACAGGTGATATGGCGCAAATTAGTTTTACTACAAAACGTGATACAAAAAGCAGGCAAGCAGCAATTAAAGAAAATGTTATTAAGAAAATTGAATCAATGGGTGGTCAAAGTTTAGATAAACTTTTGCAAATTGCTCAACAGGATTTTAAACAAAAAGATTACGATCAAGCAAAAGCATCTTTTTTGAAAATCCTCAAAATTGATCCTAAAAACGTAAATTCTTTCTTTTATTTAGGATATATCAATGCTTTGACAAACCAACTTGATAAATCTGAAGAATGGTACAAAAAGGGACTCGAAATTGATCCTAATAATGAACATCTTCTTGATTATTTAAGTGAAACTTTGAAACGCGAAGATAAATTTGATGAATCAATCGAAGTTTTGAAAAAATTAGCTGATATTAAGCAATCCGACAAAGTTTGGTTTAGAATTGGTAAACTTTATGAAGAGCAAGATTTTAGTGATGAAGCGATTGAAGCGTATAAACAAGCTTTAGAAATGAATCCTGAAAACAAAGATGCTCAATATAGTCTAGCTACTGTCCTATATGATCAAGAATTGTACGAAGAAGCTATTCCGTATCTTGAAAAAGCTGCCGAGTCTTTTCCTGATGACGATGTTATTGGTAAAAAATTAGCAAAGGCATATTTCCAAACCGGTAAACTTGATGCTGCTATCAATAATTACAAATCACTAATTGAGAAAGATCCTAAAAATGTTAAAGCATATTTCAATCTAGCCGGAGTTTATAGAATCAATAATCAAAATAAAGAATCTATCGCCACTCTTTTAAAATTGCAAAAAATTGATCCGGATAATGCAAAGGTTTATACCAGACTTTCAGATGCTTATCTTGGCGTAAAAAATTATGTTTTAGCTGCTAAAAATGCTAATATTGCTCTTCAGAAAAATCCTAAACTTTATGTTCCTTATATGATTCTTGCTCAAATTTCACAAGCTAAAGGTTACAAGAAATATAGTTCTTATCTTAAATTGGACGAGAAGAAGAATAATGCTTTTGGAGCTGAAGCTGATAAGATTATCGCTAAAAGAGATAAGGATAAAAAATCCGCTTACAATTTATTCAAAGAAGCGAAATCCTATCTTATGAAAGCAAATTCTAAAACAGATAAAGAATCTGTTAAAAAAGATATAAAAATTAAATTGAATACTTTAACAAAA
>JAMOQM010000034.1 GCA_027064005.1 Candidatus Cloacimonadota bacterium
TTGATTTCTAAAGATAATTCTCGCGAAATAATTTCGTTTAAAGCTTTTTCCAATACTGTCTTCATAAAATCTTCTAATTTTATATTTGACAAAATTTCCCCTAATTCTAAATTTTCTTTCTTATTAGTCATTTGTAACTCCTTTATTTTTTTTCTTTTTACATTGAGTTAACAAATGGCTTTTTTGCCAATTTTTTTACACCAAATTTTGGGACGTTATCTCAGCTTGTTCTACGTACGAGGTTTGGAATACCGGGGCGATTTATATTCATAACAATAGATAATTATGTTCGGGAGATGATTTTTTTTTGTCCGTTTGTGAAAGTTCGTGGTTAGTTTTTTATTTGGAAACGGATGCGATTAATATTTGATGCGAAAAGAAATTCGTGTTAATTTGTTTGTCTTTATTAGTGAAATTTGTGGTTTTCTTAGTTCGGGTTAAGTTGAAAGTTGTTCGCGAAATAGGAATGTTTGAGAATTTATTCACAAACCGGAAGATTATTCAAAAAAAAAGCAAAAAAAAGACCTGCATTGCAGGTCTTAATAATTTACTTATTTTACTTTATGTAGAGACATATAAACTTCTTTTCCGTTAATATCCCATTTTTTCATATCATCTTTCGGATAATTGATTCGGGAAATCACGTCTGTCAAAGTTTCCGATTTTATATAGTCGGCTTTATCATTAAATATTTTTTCAATATGGTCATCGGCAACATAATAGATATTGATTCTGTCCATAATTTCGAAATTATTTTCTCTTCTTGTAAATTGAATTTTATTAACCAACTCTCTGGCAAGTCCTTCGTCAAGTAATTCGTCGGTTAGATTAGTGTCGAGGGCAACAAATAAATCGTTATTGCTTTCAAACACAAAACCTTCTTTCTCGGAAATGGAAATAAGCAAATCTTCTTCTGTAATTCCAAAAGTAGAGCCGTCAACTTCAATATAAACAATGCCTTTTTCTCTTAAATCAGCTACAAAATTATTAGCATTAACTCCATTGATAGCGTTAGAAATATTTCTCATATGTTTACCATATTTAGGACCCATTACTTTGAAGTTTGGTTTAACGGAATAATTAACGAAATTAGATTGGGCTTTAATATATTTAATTTCCACAATATTAACTTCTTCTTTAATTAATTCGCTCATTCTATCGACCAAAGGTTTCATTATTTCCGGTAAATATAATGCTTGAAGTGTTTGACGTACTTTGATTTGGCATTTATTTCTGGCAGCTCTTCCAAGAGAAACCGAGGCAACAATCATCTTCATTTCTTCTTCAAGAGATTTAATAATTAATGATTCCTCAGCTTTAGGGAATTCTGTTAAATGCACTGATTCTTCACCGGTTAATTTGACATATAAATCATCAGAAACAAATGGAGCAAAAGGTGCTGTCATTTTCAAGAAAGTTGTCATAACTCTATGAAGTGTGAGGTAAGCGTCAATTTTATCTTCAGTTAATTCAAACGACCAGAATCTTCTCCTACTTCTTCTTACATACCAATTACTTACATCGTCTAAAATAAATGATTGAAGAAGTCGAACCGTTTTGGTGAAATCGTAATCATTGTTATATTGCGTAACTTCTTTTACAACAGTGTTTAAGCGTGATAAAATCCATTTATCAATCTCGGAAGTCATTTCTTTATTAACATCATATTTTTTTGCATCAAAATTATCGATATTTGCGTAAGTTGCGTAGAAAGAATATACATTTTTCAAAGTAACTAAGAATTTACTTGTTGTTTCTTTCAAACCGTCAACAGCGAATTTTGTCGGTGTCCAGGGTGGGCTTACATAAAGCATATACCAGCGAATTACATCCGAACCGAAATCATTCATAAGTTTGATAGGATCAAGAGTATTCCCCTTTGATTTGGCCATTTTATGACCTTTTTCATCCAAGATCAGATCGTTAACCAAAACGTTTTTGTAGGGTGATTTTCCTTTCAAAATAGTTGAAATTGCTAATAAAGTATAGAACCAACCGCGAGTTTGATCAATACCTTCCGAAATAAAATCAGCGGGGAAATTTTCTTCAAAAGCTTCTTTATTTTCAAACGGATAATGAAGTTGAGCAAATGGCATTGAACCGCTATCAAACCAGCAATCAAGAACTTCTTCGGTTCTGTGCATTTTTCCGCCGCATTTTGGGCAAGTCATTTCAATATCATCAACGTACGGTCTGTGAAGTTCAATATTTTCAGGGACCGGATCGCCATTTTTCATCCTACCTTTTTCTTTTAATTCTTTGATAGATCCGATACTGATTTTTTCATCGCAATGTTTATCATCGCAAACCCAAATATTTAAAGGTGTTCCCCAAAATCTATTTCTGCTAATAGCCCAATCCACGTTATTTTCCAACCATTCACCAAAGCGTTTTTCTCCCACAAAAGAAGGATGCCAGTTTACGGTTTTATTGTTTTCTAACATTTCTTGTTTATATTGACTTGTTTTTACAAACCAAGTTGATTTTGCATAATAAATCAAAGGTGAATGGCATCTCCAGCAGAATGGATAAGTATGTTTAATTTGTTCTCTTCGGAAAAGAACGTTCATTTCTTTCATTTTTTTTATGATGGATTTGTCGGCATCTTTAACAAAAATTCCTGCCCAATCTGTAATTTCATCTGTAAACTTTCCGGCATCATCAACAGGATTAATTACCGGCAGATTATATTGGCGACCTAATTGATAATCATCTTGTCCAAAAGCCGGAGCTGTATGAACAACACCGGTTCCGTCATCCATTGTTACATAATCTGCACAAGCGACATAAAAGCCTTTTTTAACAGGTTTAATGTAGGAGAATAATTGTTTGTATTCTTTAAATTCCAAATCTTTTCCGACATATTCTTCAACAACTTCATATTCGTCATTAATAATTTCGAGACGGGCTTTAGCCAAGATTAAGAATTCATCATTAAGTTTTATTTTAACATATTTTTCTAAGGGATTAACTACTAAAGCAACATTTGAGATTAAAGTCCAGGGAGTTGTTGTCCAAGCTAAGAAATAAGTGTTGGAATCTTCAACGGTTTGGAATTTAACAAATACGGAAGGGTCTTCGGTTTCTTTATATCCTTGAGCTAATTCATGACTGGATAGCGGAGTTCCGCAACTTGGGCAATAAGGTATAATTTTGTGTCCTTTATAGATAATTCCTTTTTTATAAAACTCACTTAATATCCACCAAACAGATTCGATGTATTCATTGTCTAAAGTAACATACGGATGATCCAAATCGATCCAATAACCCATTTGTTTAGTCATTTCACGCCACAATTTTTCATAAGAGAAAACAGAATTTTTACATTGAATACAGAATTTTTCCATTCCATAATCCAAGATAGATTTTTTATCGTGGAGATCTAATTTTTTCTCAACTTCAATTTCTACCGGCAAACCGTGTGTATCCCAACCGGCTTTTCGTTTAACTTGAAATCCTTGCATGGTTTTATAACGACAAACAGAATCTTTCAAAGTTCTAGCCATTACGTGATGAATCCCCGGTTTTCCGTTTGCGGTTGGAGGTCCTTCATAAAAAACAAATTTTTCCGCACCTTCTCTGAAAGAAATACTTTTTTCGGGAATTCCGTTTTCTTCCCATCTTTTTGTAACTCTTTTGTCTAAGTCTGCGGATTTTTCTTTCATATTTAATACTTGATACATTATTTACTCCTGATTTTCTTTATTATCTTCTTCAAATAATGATTGGAAGTGTTCCATTAATTCAGGAACTGTTTTTACATAATCTTTCCAATCTTTCATTGATTTGTCCAAATCAACACATTTATGGCAAATAACGAGGAGATTTTCTTCGGTAGTTCCGATATATCCTCGATCGTAGCAGACTTTACAATTCTTTTTTATACGATTTTTTTGAGCAATTTCGATAGCTTTTTGTAGGTGTTCTTCTGGTAATTTATACATATTTTTCTCCATTTATTTTAATATTGACGGTTTAAAAACTTCAATTTTTATATCTAATGTTTCGTTTTTTTGGATAGGTCTGGAAAATTTTTCAACCGATCTTACGAATTTTGTTTTCTTAAATTTTTGTAATTCCACATCGGTTAATTTACTGGCAATTAAAACATCATCTTTATCATAAACTCCGATCAATACTTTTTCAAGACCGGTTCGATTGCTGTTATTCATCATTTCAAAAGATACATAAAGAGAGGATAAATCAATTTTTTGATAAGTTATATTGCTGAATTTAATATATTTATCTTTTGATTTCATAGAGCAATTTCTTAAATAAAATCCAAAAACAACAGCCAATAATAGGATGAATTTTAATATTGGCGGTGCATTATATTTTCCATATCCCGGCCTTTGCAATTCGCTCATTTGTTTTCCTCAATTAAAATATTTCCGGTCATTTCAGTCGGAATGTCAATATTCATCAGTTTTAAAATTGTAGGTGAAACATCTGCTAATTTCCCTTCATTAACTGAAAAAGAATTATAATTTTTTGATGAAATAATTACCGGTACTTGATTTGTGGTATGAGCGGTAAAAGGTTTACCGTCTTTCTCTTTCATTTTTTCGGCATTTCCATGATCGGCAATTAACACAATGCTATAATTATGTTTTTCAGCTAAACCCCATACTCGACCAACACATTTATCAATTGCTTCAACAGCTTGAATTGCGGCTTTTAAATTTCCCGTGTGTCCAACCATATCGCAATTTGCATAATTCACAACAATTAAGTCATATTTTTCGGTGGGAATTTGTTCTTCGAGATTTTTTGTAACAATATAAGCACTCATTTCCGGCTGTAAATCGTACGATGGAATTCTTGGAGACGGAATTAAAATTCGGTCTTCACCCTCAAAAGGTTTTTCAACTCCACCATTGAAAAAGAAAGTAACGTGAGCATATTTTTCTGTTTCGGCAATTCTCAATTGTTTCAAATTATTTTTAGAAACAACTTCGCCTAAAATATTTTTCAACTTTTCATTATGAAAAGCTACCGATACAAAATCATTAAAATGAATATCATATTCTGTCAAAGATACATAAACCAAATTCTTGAAATTTTTGACAGGGAATTCTTTAAATTCAGGAATCTTGAAAGCTCTTGTAATTTCTCTGGCACGATCGGCTCTGAAATTGAAAAATATAACACTGTCGTTCTCTTTAATTGTCGCAACCGGTTTGTTATTTTCCGTTAAAACGGTCGGTTCAATAAATTCATCGGTAATTTCTTTATCATAACTTTTTTGAATAGCTTCAATTGGATCAGACGCAAAATTACCTTTCCCGTAAACCATTGCATCATAAGCTTTTTGAATTCTATCCCATCTTGTGTCTCGATCCATTGCATAATATCTGCCCATAATCGAGGCGGTTTTGCCAATTCCCGTTTCTTTTGAATAAGATAACCATTCCTGCATAAAATTTATACCTGAAGTAGGTGATGAATCTCTGCCGTCCATAAAAGCATGAAGGTAAACACGATCTAAATTTTCCTGCTTGCAATACTTGATAATCGCTTTTAAATGCTTCAATTTACTATGAACGCCGGTATTGGAAAGAAGACCGAAAATATGCAAATTACTTTGATTGTCTTTGGCATTTTTTATTGCTTTTCCAATAGCGTTGTTTCTGTAAAATTCGTTCGTATCTATTTTTTTGTCGATAAGAGAAATCATTTGATAAACAATTCTGCCTGCTCCAATATTAAGATGTCCAACTTCCGAATTTCCCATAACTCCTTTTGGAAGTCCGACAGCTTCTCCGGAGGCGGAAAGGCGATTGTTGGGATATTTGCTAAAAAGCTGATCAATATTGGGAGTCTTAGCCAATTTGACTGCATTATTATCTTTCTCTTGAGAAATACCAAAACCATCTAAGATTATCAAAAAGGCTTTTTTATTCATTGTAAACTTCCTTAATTATTATTGATTTCAAACTTTTATGAACAAACAATTTGTCAAGAAAAGTCATTTTCCATTTATAGTGAAAGGTTTTGGGAATAGGGATTAACTGCAAAAGCGGACGGTTTTTCACTTATGATAAAGGTTTAAGATTATTGAAATGAAGAGCTTGGTTATTGTTTTTTTACAATTAAAAAGTTATTGAAAAATCAGGAAGATAATATTTTCGCGATCAATTTCTTTTCAATCGATTTTTTACCGATTTAAAATTAACGTAGATTTCTATCAATTTTTCTACTAATCATAATTATTTTTGTAAGCAACAATCATACCGGATTTTCCGAGATTCTTGATTCCTAATCTTAAAGTTTTTTCTGCCTTATAATACGTAATTTAATTGTTTTGAATAAAAAAATATTCTTTGATATAACGTGCAATTTCTATTCTAACAGCTTCTAAACATAATGCTAAAACAATTTATAATACAAGTTGTTAAGCTAATGTCTTGACACTAAAACCCCTTCATAAATATTTTGTTCTGAATAAGTTTAAAAGGAAGGATAAGTATGAAAACTTTAATACCTAAAGCCGATCAGATCGACCGGAAATGGTACCTGATTGATGCCAACGATGTGGTATTGGGTAGATTATCCACTGAAGTTGCTTCTATTCTCAGAGGAAAAAAGAAGCCTTATTTCGCTCCAAATGTTGATACCGGAGATTTTGTTGTCGTTATTAATGCTGAAAAAGTAAGAGTAACCGGAAACAAAGAACTTCAAAAAGTTTATCAACGTTATAGTGGCTATAACAGTGGACTTAAAACAATCTCATATCGTCGTATGATTAGTGAAAAACCTGAAGAAATCATTCTTCACGCTGTAAAAGGAATGTTACCTAAAAATATTTTAGGAAGACAGATTTTTAGAAAATTGCATGTTTATGCAGGTGAAAATCATCCTCATACAGCTCAAAAACCAATGAAAATATCCTTAAGTTAGGAGGAATTTGAATGCAGTATTTTGATGCAGTCGGGAGAAGAAAAACTTCCATAGCAAGAGTACGACTTACACCGGGAACCGGTAAAAGAATAGTTAACTCAAAACCATTAAGCAAGTATTTAGCACGCGACGTACTTACCATGGTTGTTGAACAACCTTTCAAAATATCAAATTTATCAGATAAATTTGATTTACACGTAAATGTAATCGGTGGTGGTTTAACCGGACAAGCCGGTGCAATCAGATTAGGAATTGCTCGTGCTTTGCTTAAATATGATGAATCACTAAGAAGCCTTCTTAAAAAAGAAGGATTTTTAACCAGAGATCCAAGAATGGTTGAGAGAAAGAAAAGTGGCCAACCTAAGGCTCGTAAACGTTTCCAATTCTCAAAACGTTAATAATCTGTTTGATTTTTTGGATGTGGAAATGCAAGGCGGTGTCGATTTTTCGATTGAATTGTTACAATCCATGTTCATATAATAACCGTAAAAAAGGAGTTAATTGATGTCAGTAGTAACAATGAAACAGTTACTCGAATCCGGGGTTCATTTTGGTCATCAGACTTTTAAATGGAATCCAAAGATGAAAAAGTACATTTTCATCAAGCGTAACGGAATTCATATTATTGATTTAAAGCAAACCGTTGACGCAATTCATAATGCATATATGTTTATGAAAGATGTAGCTGCAAAAGGTGAATATATCCTTTTTGTGGGCACAAAAAAACAAGCTACGGAAGCAATTGAAGTTGCTGCAAAAAAATGTGGTGCGTCATATGTTAATCATAGATGGTATGGCGGAATGCTTACAAATATGCCTACAATTAGAAGAAGTATTGAAAAAATGGAATACTTTGAACAAATTACAGAAGATGGAACTATTAGTAGTTTTACCAAACTTGAAGCTACTAAAATGCAACGTAAATACGATAAAATTAATCAATCTCTCGGTGGAATCCGCGGGATGGATAAAATTCCGGGTGCAATTTTTATAGTTGATACTCAAAAAGAAGATATTGCTGTTCGTGAAGCTAAAAAATTAAATATACCTATTGTTGGTATGGTTGATACTAATTGTGATCCGGATGATATCGATTATGTTATTCCGGCCAATGATGATGCAATCAGAGCAATTCATCTTATTTCTGATATTATGGCTAATGCTGTAATCGAAGGAAGACAATCTGTTTCGGAAGGAAAAGATGTTGTAGAAGAACAAACTGATGGCAAAGAAGAAATTGAAAATAATACTGAAGAAACTACCGTAGAAAAAAGCGAAGAAACTGTTTCTTAAGAATATACAAATTAGGAGAGGAGTAATCCTCTCCGCTTATAAAATACAATTATGAAGATATTAGGAGATATTTATGGAAATCACAGCTAAAATGGTTATGGACCTTCGTAAATCTAGTGGTGTGGGAATGATGGATTGTAAAAAAGCTTTGAAAGAATGCAATGGCGATATGGAAGCTTCAATCAAATATCTTAGAGAAAAAGGAATGAGCAAGGCTGCCAAAAAATCCGACCGAGAAACTAAAGAAGGCAGAATTTATGCATATATTCACGGAGCCGGAAATATCGGTGCAATGGTTGAATTAAATTGTGAAACTGATTTTGTTGCAAGAACAGATGGTTTTATAGCACTTTGTAAAAATGTCGCAATGCATGTTGCTGCCTCAAATCCTTTAGCTATTAGTTCTGATGATCTAGATCAAGAAGTTATTGAAAAAGAACGTGAAATTTATCGAGCTCGTGCTTTAAATGAAGGTAAACCTGAAAAAATCATTGATAAAATTGTTGATGGTCAAATTGCCAAATTTAAAAGACAAAGCTGCTTGTTGGATCAAGAATTTATCAAAGATCCTGATAAAACCGTTAAAGATATCCTTAACGAAGCAATCAGCCAAATGGGAGAGAATATCAAAATCGCAAGATTTTCGAGATTCAGCTTAGGTGAATAACATGAATGTGTACCATCCGGAAAGAATTCATAAAGTTATTGTTAAATTAAGCGGTGAAATTCTATCAGGTGGAAGAGGATTCGGATACGATTTAGACACCGTTAACAATTTAATTAATGAATTAATTACTTTAAAAAAACTTGGATATTCGGTCGGTGTAGTAATTGGCGGAGGTAATCTTTTCCGTGGATCAATCGGAGAAGCTGCCGGAATTTCTCGGGTTGTTGGCGATAATATTGGAATGCTTGCAACAGTTCAAAATGCTCTTTTATTAGCAGATTGTATGAATAAGAGAAATTATGTGGCAGAAGTTTATTCTTCAATCCAAATTGAAAAGTTCAGTAAATTCTATACTCCTGCCAGAGGAATTAGATCTTTGGATGAAGGAAAAACTTGTTTTTTCTGCGCCGGAACCGGTAATCCGTATTTCACAACAGATAGTGCTGCTGTTTTAAGAGCTTTGGAATTAAATGCCGATCTAATTATCAAAGGTACAAAAGTTGATGGTATTTATACTGCTGATCCAATGAAAGATAAAACGGCTACATTAATTAAATCTATCTCATTTGATGAAGTCTTGGCTAAAAAATTGAATGTTATGGATATGACGGCATTTTCTTTGGCACGCGACAATAATATGCCGATCAAAATTATTAATATAGACAAACCCGGAATGCTTAAACGTGCTATCAGCGAAAAAGATACCGGCTCGTTTATTCATCCTTAGAAAAAGGAGAAATTATGGAAGATTTGAAAAAGAAAATTGATTCCAAAATGAAAAAAAGCTTTGATTCTCTATTGCATAACTTTCAAAAGATAAGAACAGGTGTTGCTAATACCGGATTGTTGGACGATATTAAAATTAATTATTATGGTGCTCCAACTCCTGTTAAACAACTCTGTAACGTAACAGTACCTGAACCAAGATTGATTATTGTTCAACCTTGGGACAAAACAGCAATGGGAGATATTGAAAAAGCTATTTTGGCTGCAAATCTTGGTATTACTCCCGTAAATGACGGTAATGTTATTAGATTACCTTTCCAAGGTTTAACCGAAGATAAGAGAAAAGATATTGTAAAAGATATTAAAAAATTATCTGAAGAAGCTAAAATTAATATAAGAAATATTCGTAGAGACGGTAACGATTCCGCGAAAAAAATGAAGAAAGATTCTCTTATTACTGAAGATGAAGAAAAGAAAGTTCTCCAAGAAATTCAAAATCTTACAGATAGTTGGATCAACAAAATTTCTGAAGCTTCAAAAACTAAAGAAAAAGAAATTATGAAAGTCTGAGGTAAAAATATGAAATTTGTGATTACATCCGAATGTGTTTCTTGTGGGATATGCGTAGAAGTTTGCCCGGTATCAGCAATTATAGATGATGAAGGTAAAATGGAAATCACAGATTCATGCATATCATGTGGTGCCTGTAAAGAAGTTTGCCCAATAGATGCTATTAGGGGAAAAAAGAAATAAGGTGGAGTTTATCCACCTTTTTTTATTATGAAAAAAGGAATTAGCTTACTACTTTTAACCGCTTCTTTAATAATCTCTTCCTGTTCTAAAAACTCAACTTATCATACTAAAAAACAATTAAAATTATCCAAACGAAATCATTATTACAGCACAAAACCCTTCAAAAAAGTAAAATCAAACAAAAGCATTCCGAAAAAAACTGTTTCAACAAAAACAAATAAAACAAATTTACATTCAGCCACGAATTCATCAAAAAAATGTTTTTATATGGTTTGTTCTTATTATGGAAAAAAATTTCAAGGAAAGATTACTTCTAATGGGGAAGTTTATGATATGAATAAATTTACTTGTGCTAATAAAACATTGCCTTTTGGAACAATTTTGAAAGTAACTGATGAAGAATCAGGCTTAAGTGTTAATGTTAGAGTAAACGATAGAGGACCTTTTGTAGATGGTAGAGATTTAGATTTATCTAAATCTGCTGCAGAGAAAATCGGATTAGTTAAATATGGTGTAAAAAAACTTAAAGTTGAAATAATCGCTTTCGGAGATTAAGGAGGTTCGAATGAATAGTGTTACTGAAAAAGTATTAGGTATTTTTACCGAAATATCTAATGTCCCCAGATGTTCTAAGAATGAAGAGAAAATTGGAAAATGGCTTCAAAATTGGGCGGCTGAAAGAGACTTGGAATATAAAACTGATAAAGCAGGAAATGTTTTGATAAAGGTTCCCGGTAAAAACGGTTTGGAAAAATCTCAACCGATTGCTTTGCAAGGTCATATGGATATGGTTTGTGAAAAAACACCGGATTCCACACATGATTTTTCTAAAGATCCAATTAAATTAATGGAAATTGACGGTTGGTTAACTGCCGATAAAACTACTCTTGGGGCTGATAATGGCATTGCGTTGGCAATTTCTCTTGCTTTAGCAGATTCAAAAGATATTAAACATCCACCTTTGGAATTGCTCTTTACTGTTGATGAAGAAACTGGATTAACCGGAGCAAATTTCATTGAACCCGGTTTTATAGATTCTAAAATTCTTTTAAATATTGATTCTGAAGATGAAGGAGTTCTAACAATTGGATGTGCCGGCGGAAGAGATACAAAAATCGAATTACCGCTCAATTATATTGATGCCAATTCTTTTGTTTCCAATTTTAAGATTTCATTAACCGGTTTAAAAGGTGGTCATTCCGGTGTTGATATTATCAAAAATAGAGCGAATGCAATCAAAATAATGGCAAGATTGTTAAATCGAATAAATAATAAGTTCGGATTAAATATCATCGATTTTAATGGAGGGTCCGCTCACAATGCAATTCCACGTTATTGTGTTTGTGATGTTGCAATTGAGGAAAATGATTTGGTAGAGCTGGAAAATGAATTAGCTGAATTTCAGAAAATTGTTTCCAATGAATTTAAAAATGAAGACAAGATTAATTTCAAAATAGAAAAAATAGACTTTGTGGAAAAAATAATCGATTCCGTAAGTTCAGAAAAAATGATAGATTTGTTAATTGCTTTACCAAATGGCATTTTTTCAATGTCGGAAGAAATTGAAAATTTAGTGGAAACATCTAACAATGAAGCGACTGCAAATATTATTGATGGAAAATTACATATTTTATCAAGTCAAAGAAGTTCAGTGGTGTCAAAGTTGGATAATCTAACAAATAAAATAGAAGCTGTTTGCCGTTTAGCAAATGCTGATTATGAATCGGGAAATGGTTATCCGGCTTGGGAACCTAATTGGGATTCTAAATTGCTTGCAAAATGCAAACAAACTTATTTCGATTTATTCAAAAAAGAACCTGTTGTTGAAGTAATTCACGCCGGATTGGAATGTGGAATAATCGGTTCAAAATTCGAAAATATGGATATGATTTCTATTGGTCCAACTATAGAAAATCCACATTCACCGGATGAAAGAATGAAAATTTCCGATATAGAAAAAATATGGAATTTTTTAATCGGACTTTTCCAAACATTATAGAAGTTAAATTTAGTTGTCTATTGCACTTTGAGTTAAGATATTCTTAATGAATCAATTGCAATATTTTCTTAAAATATTAGGCAAAAAATATATTTTCTATTTGACAAGGTTGAACGTAAAAAAATATATTAATAAAAAACAATAAAGGAGATGTTTATGGCAAGAATGACAGTGGATAAAAATTATTGTAAAGGTTGTGGTCTTTGTATCACAGCATGCCCAAAACACATAATTAGGTTTTCTGAAAACATTAATGATAAGGGTTATCATTATGCAGAATGTTTTGATCAAGATAGTTGTATCGCATGCAAAATGTGTTATACTATTTGCCCTGATGCCGCAATAACAATCGAAAAATAATGGAGGAAAAATGTCAGAAAAAATTTTGATGAAAGGAAATGAAGCAGTTGCAGAAGCAGCTATAAGAGCTGGATGTAGATTATATTTTGCTTATCCTATCACTCCCCAAAGTGAATTAATAGAATATATGGCAAAAACTTTGCCAAAAGTAAATGGAACTTTTTTGCAAGCTGAATCAGAAGTAGCAGCAATTAATATGGTTTATGGTGCTGCAGGAACAGGTAAAAGGGTTATGACTTCCTCATCATCACCGGGAATCTCTTTAAAAATGGAAGGAATATCTTACATTGCCGGTGCAAATCTTCCGGCTGTAATTATTAATGTTCAAAGAGGTGGTCCAGGATTAGGAGATATTCAACCTGCTCAAGGTGATTATTTCCAAGCTACTAAAGGTGGCGGACACGGTGATTATCGTTTAATCGTTATTGCTCCAAGCAGTGTACAAGAATTTGCAGATTCAGCTTCTTTAGCTTTTGATTTAGCTGATAAATATCTTAATCCCGTAATGATTCTTTCAGATGGTCTTTTAGGTCAAATGATGGAACCTGTTGAATTCAAACCGAGAGTTTCCGATGAAGAAATAGAAAAACACAGCGAAATGCATTATGACTGGTGTATGCGTCCAAATGAAGATGGTCCAAATCATCATCATCATGAAATTAATTCTTTAGAAATTGATCCTGAAGTTTTGGAAACACATGTTAATAAATTAGCTGAAAAATACAAAAAAATCGAAGAAAATGAAATCAGATATGAAGCATACAATATCAATGAAAATAATGAAATGGTATGTTGTGCTTTCGGTACGGCAGCAAGAATTGTTAAATCTGCTATCGATACATTAAATTCCGAAGGGCATAATATAGGTTTAATCAGACCTATCACAGTTTGGCCTTTCCCAACTCAAGCTATTGCCGATTCAATTCATGATAAAGTAAAAAACGTTATGACTTTTGAACTTAATTTGGGCCAAATGGTTGAAGATGTTAAACTTGCTGTGAACGGAAAAGTTCCTGTAGGATTTTACGGTAAAGTCGGAGGAGTTGTATTTACTCCGGAAGAAATTATCGAAAAAATTAAAGAAAATTTAGGAGGCAAATAATGAAAGTTATAGCATCAAGACCTAAAGCTTTAACCGATGCCCAATTTACCTATTGTCCCGGTTGTTTACACGGAGTGGCACATAGATTAATTGCTGAAGCTATCGATGAACTTGGAATTCAAAATAACACAATGGGTGTTGCACCTGTTGGCTGTTCTGTTTTTGCTTATAAATTTTTTGATATAGATATGGCGGAAGCTGCTCACGGTAGAGCTCCAGCCGTTGCGACAGGTATGAAAAGAGCTCGTCCGGATATGAATGTTTTCACTTATCAAGGTGATGGCGATTTAGCTGCAATTGGTACTGCTGAAATAATTCATGCTGCTAATCGTGGCGAAAATATCTCGGTTTTCTTTGTAAATAACGCAATTTACGGAATGACCGGCGGACAAATGGCTCCTACCAGTTTACCTGATATGAAAACGACTACTTCACCTTATGGTAGAAAAACTAGTGATGTTGGTTATCCAATCCAAGTTTGTGAATTACTTTCATCTTTAATTGCTCCCTATTATATTGAAAGAGTTTCATTATTATCTCCAACAGATATAATAAAAGCCAAAAAGGCTGTTTTAAAAGCCATGAAATTTAACACGGAAAAAAGAGGTTTTACTTTTGTGGAATTTGTATCTACTTGTCCTACTAACTGGGGAATTAATCCTGTCGATTCATTAAAATGGGCAAAAGATAATATGATACCATTCTTTAAACCTGGTGTTTACCGTGATAAATCAGTTGAGGAGGCTAAATAATGAAAGTAGAAATTATGAGCTCGGGATTTGGTGGACAAGGTGCTTTGACAATTGCAAAATTTCTTACGAAAGCGGCAATGAAAGAAGGAAAACATGTTACTTGGTTGCCTGCATACGGACCTGAAATGAGAGGTGGTACAGCTAATGCTACTGCAGTTATTTCCGATGAAGAAATTGCTTCCCCTATTATTGGTCAGTCCGACATTTTATTTGCATTAAATCAACCGTCTTTGGATAAATTCGGACCAAGTGTCCGTCCCGGTGGATTGATGATTGTAAATAGTGATATGTGTCCTAATCCTTTGGGTCGTGATGATGTAGAAGTGGTTAATATTCCATTGAACACATTAGCTAAAGAAATTGGAAATACAAAAGTTTTAAATATGATTGCTATTGGGGTTGTAATTGAAAAACGTCAAATAATCAAATTTGAAACCATTGTTAGTGATTTAACAAAATTTTTAGAAAAGAAAAATCCTGCTCTTTTAGAATTGAATATTAAAGCAATTCGAAAGGGTATGGAATTTGTAAAATAAATAACTATATTTAAGCGGGTAGATTATTACCCGCTTTTTTTGGGAAACAATATGCTATTTTATGATTGTCCTGAGGCATACGATCTTTTTTATAATGAAAATTATCGTAATGCGACCAAAGATTTTTTTAAGATTCTTTTTAAAAATAAACCTGTCAAATCGATATTAGATTGCACAGCCGGTACAGGTCAAACAGCAATGCCCTTAACGCAATTAGGGTATGATTTAACTTTGAGTGATATCAATAAAAATATGCTAAAAAAGGCGAAAGTAAATTTTGCCGAAGCTGAGTTAATGGCTAACTTTGTAAATTCAGATATTCTGAATATATCAAACAAAATCAAACGAAAATTTGATGTTGTTATGTCATCAGGAAATTCTTTAGCTCATGTAAAGAATATAGATTTAACAGCTGCAATCGGTCAAATGGATTCAGTTTTGAATTCCGGAGGTTATCTTTATTTTGATACTCGGAATTGGGATTTAATTTTAAAGAGAAAGCAGAGATTTTATCTTTTCAATCCTATAATTAGAGATAAAGGAAGAGTGAATTATATTCAAGTTTGGGACTATAATCGTGATGGCTCAATGACCTTTAATTTTCTTATCTTTGAAGAAATCGAAAATAAAATTGTTAGTAAACGTCAATTCTATGTAATCTATCATCCTTTCACCGTAGATTTTATATCTTCGATATTAAGAGATACTTATCATTATCAAGATATTAAAATATTTAAGATGGGAAATCCGCGTGATACCGATATTTCCGAATCAAATTGGTATTCAGTTTTTGCCCGTAAACCATTTAATGAAGAATTGGAAAATTTAAAAAAATAGGAGAGATTTATGTTAAAGAGTAGTTTTAAATTAGTTGTATTATTAATTGTTGCCGGATTGGGGTTGTTTTCATGTGCGAATAATCGAACTGTTTCTAGAATTTCTGCTGATCAGAGAATCGATTTAAGTGGAAGATGGAATGATACGGATGCACAACTTGTCGCTCGAAATATGATTCAAGACCTTACTTCCAGACCTTGGATTGCAGAATTCAAATCGGAAAATGATAGAAAACCGGTTGTAATTACCGGAGATGTTAAAAATCAAACTTCGGAGCATATCGCAACATCATCATTTATGAATGATATTCAACGTGAATTGATTAATAGCGGTAAAGTGAAATTTGTTGCAAATAAAAACGATAGAAAAGAAATTCGTCAGGAAAGATTGGAACAGCAACAATATTCTTCAGAAGAAACAGCTAAACGTCTCGCAGCTGAAACCGGTGCCGATTTTATTCTTAAAGGAAAAATTACTTCCACAATGGATTCTTATGAAGGTAAACAAGTAAAATATTATCAAGTTGATTTGGAACTTATAAATGTAGAATCTAATGATACCATTTGGATGGGTACAAAGAAAATTAAGAAATTTGTAGAAACAAAAAAATACAAGTTCTAATTATGAAAAAGCTATACATCAGTTTATTATTAGTCATTATTTTAGGAGCATTTGGTTGCTCCTCGATGATGACTGTTACCAATTACAAAACGATAGAAGAAAAAGTAGATAAAAATCAATTTTCATTAGCCATTCAAGAATTGGAAAAATCCAAAAAACAATATAAACCCAAAGATAAAGTTCTGTATTTTTTAGATTACGGAATGCTCTCTCACTGTGCCGGGAATTATTCTCAAAGCACGACATCTTTACAGAAAGCGGATTTTTCTATGGAAGAAGCTTATACAAAAAGCGTAGCAAAAGCCGGACAATCAATGTTGTTGAATGATAATAGTTTAGCTTACTCCGGAGAAGATTATGAGAATATTTACACAAATGTTTTCAATGCTCTAAATTATTTACAACAGGGAAAATCATCTGACGGTTTTGTTGAAATTCGAAGAATGAATGAAAAATTGAACGCTTTGGAAG
>JAMOQM010000035.1 GCA_027064005.1 Candidatus Cloacimonadota bacterium
CTTTGGAATATTTCTACAGATAATCAATATTTTCTTTCGGAAGATTCTCCTTGCATCGATGCCGGGACTTTGGAGTTACCGGACGGAATCGTACTTCCTGAATTTGACCTTGCCGGGAATCCTCGAATTTATGGTAACGGAGTAGATATGGGAGCTTACGAATGGAATCCGAATATTGCGAATGATGATAATTTTGTCATAAATAATGGAAAATATAAACTAACAAATTATCCCAATCCGTTCAATCCAACCACAACAATAAAATATTTCTTACCAAAAGATAGCTTTGTAAATTTATCAATTTATAATATAAAAGGGCAAAAAATCAAAGAACTGGTAAACGAGATTAAATCAAAAGGAAATAATTCAGTAATTTGGAATGGTAAAGATGAAAATGGGAATTCCGTCAGTTCAGGCGTTTATTTTTACAAAATCAAAACGGATCAGAATCAGGAATCTACGAGTCGGATGTTACTTCTGAAATGATCGGGCGTAACAAAGCACTCCGCTCTCAAAAAGATGAGCGCGGCAGTGCCCAAACCATATTCACGAAATTATTATCATCGATAGATTTCAAATATGAATGCAATGTAGAGACCCCCAATTTGGGCGTCTCTACGAATATAAATACCAAATCAAAAATCGGCGGGAAAAATATCAAAATAAATATCTTATAAAAACAAACCGTTTACAAAATTGGGATTACGGTCAGGACGAAATTATTATTGATAAAATTGATGATAGACACAATGATGAATGCAATGGTGAACATAATATTGAAACGTCCAAT
This sequence comes from Candidatus Cloacimonadota bacterium, assembly GCA_027064005.1. Classification (GTDB taxonomy): domain Bacteria; phylum Cloacimonadota; class Cloacimonadia; order Cloacimonadales; family JAMOQM01; genus JAMOQM01. Next base: position 791 of record JAMOQM010000035.1, read on the forward strand.
TTGGGCGTCTCTACATTTTCTTGATAAAAAACACCTTTTTAAGACGGTATCATTTTTTTATTTGACACATTCTTTCAAAATATAATACTTTCTTAAGAACTTGAGGAGGCTCTTTGGAAATGATGATTAGCAAAGATATTAAGATTAATATGAACCTTTTTTTAAAGTTATTATGAACCTTTTATGTGTTCGTGGATATAGATGTTAGATGTTAGTGGCATCAAAGATAGATTTTAAGTAACTTGAACAAAACAAGTAATAAATAAAAAGGATAGATAAAAAATATGGAGGAAATATGAAGAATGGATTACGAATTGTTTGGATAATTTTAATTATCTCAATAATTATCAGTTGCACAAATACAACTGAACCGAAAAATGATCAAAAACTTGTTGGAACGATAACAAATACTAATGGAATACCTGTCGATAATGCAAAAATAATACTTAGTTATCATTCAAAATCAATTGATTCTCGCCCAACTACACTAATAGCATTTGAAATACCAAACACTTCCAATGTAAAAGTATGGATCTCACATCATAATGATATTGATACCGTAAAAGTTTTAATTGATGATGATATTTTAGAAGCCGGAGTTCATACATTGATTTGGGACGCAACAAATGAGCAAAACAAATTTATTGTGAGTAATATTTATGATTGCCATATTCAAGCTCAAGGATATTCAAGAAAAATTGTACTTCCATTTCTTCAAGATTATTACACAGCAACAGGAGCTGAAGTTGAGAATTACGAGTCTTTAGATATATCAAATGAAAATGGTGAATTTAGTATTAATTATAAAAATTTACCATTGTTTTCAAACAATTATTCTTTCGAGTTATATAATGATGAAGGAGTTGTTGTAGATACATTAAAAATATTAAATTATGTAAAAATATGGGCATTGCATCAAGATTTTCAGCCGACTTTTGTTGATTCAGTTTTGTTAAATGAGAATGTAACGACAGAAGTTTCATTAAAGTTTCAGTAAACAATTTTATAAGCGATGATAACATTAACAAGTGCGTCAGCGGTATATTTTGTTTGTTTAGTCCCTGAATCGTTCCGATTCAGGGTTTTATCTGTTTGCACGGCTTCCCGATAAAACGGGATGATTTTGCCGTACACTCCAAACATTACGCGTTTCATAGATTAAAATGAGGAGTATTAAAATGAGCAATATTGTAAATTTTAAAAAAGATTTAGAAGGTTTGATAAATCTTGGAGATGGTTTGCTAATTTCAATGGAATTTGAATGTTATCCCGATTTTTTCAAAAAAAAATTTAAAAGTAAATATGAAAAGATAAAGAAGAAATTAAAAATATTTAAGAATTATTACCAAGCTTGGTATTCAGAGTCGCTAGTTTTAATTGTTCAATTACTTCCTGATAGAGTTAATGATTTCAAAAAGTATTATGAAAAGCCTAAAAGCAGAAAAAAGTTAGAATATGGCAATTATGTTATTGAAGATTATCTTCAAAACATAGTAAGCAAAAATAGATTTGGAGAAGTAATTGTTGATCCTGCTGCCGCAATAAATCAATTTGAACAACAATTGAATATTTTAAAATCAGTTCAAAAAAGATTTGAAAGCTCACTCTTTGATATAAAACAACTAACTTTAGCCGATGTTTTCGATTCAGAGTTAGATTCAGCCAAAGAGCTTAATAAAAAAGGATTTTTTAGAGGAGCTGGAGCAATTTCTGGAGTAGTTATTGAAAAACATCTATCTCAAGTATGTAAAAATCATAAAGTTACCTTAAGAAAGAAAAATCCATCCATTTCTGATTTCAATGATTCATTAAAGAAAGCTGGTATTTATCAAACTCCAACCTGGAGAAAGATTCAACATTTAGGAGATTTGAGAAATCTCTGTGATCATAACAAAACAAAAGAACCTAAAAAAGAAGATGTAGAAGAATTAATCGAAGGAGTTGAAAAAATCATTAAAACTATTTTCTAAGTAAACGCATAACAAACTACTCCACAAGCCAGTTGAGTGTTCATTTTTATTTGATTATTCCGAATCAAACTGCTGGGAAATTTGAGTTTGAGATTGCTGATGGCTCGTGGCAGCTGCCAACCATTATGCCTATTTGTAGTAACAGAAAGTATAATCTCTTGGACAAAAAATTAAAAATAGCTTTTCTGAGAAATATAATTGGAAAAAATAATAAATTGGACAATCTATTGTTCTTTGTGCAAAGCAATAGATAAAATTTCAAACATGGACGCAATTATAATGATAAATGCAGAGACGCCAAATTCGGGCGTCTCTGCGAATATAAATACCAATTTTATCCGGCATATTTTTTCTAATTAAAACATTTCTTTATTATCACATCGATTTATTTCAAATTGTAGAGTAACGTGAAAGACGCCAAATTCATCTTTCAACAAATGCTCTATTTTATCGTAAATCTCCGTAGTTTCCGAGATTAGCATATTTTCCAATTCGATATGAGCTTCAAAGTAAATTGTTTTTTCATCTGACATCCATGTATGAATGTGATGAATATTAATTACACCATCTATTTTTTCAACTTCTGTTTTTAGTTTGTCATAATCCATATCTGCAGAAGATTGCATTAGAATATCAATAGTCTTTTTCACCATAAACCAGGCTTCTCGTAAAATATAGATTGAAATTAGCACTGTTATTAATGGATCAAGAAAGGTGATATTCCAAATTTTAATTGCAATTCCGCCTAAAACTACTCCAACCGACGAAACGGTATCTGCAATTAAATGCAAATATCCCGCCTTAATATTCATACTTTCATGCGAATCTTTTTCTAAAAGATAGACAGATATGAAATTTGCCACTAATCCGATAATTGCGACAATTATCATCAAATTACTTTGAATTGGTTCCGGATGTAAAAACCGCTTATATGCTTCAAAAAGCAAGAACACCGAAACAACTATCAATATTGAGGAATTGACAAATGCTGCCAGAACTTGGGCACGTTTATATCCGTAAGTTTTATGAATATTCTTTTCTTTCTGACTTATTTTTAAAGCATAATAAGAAAGGACAATCGCCAAAGTATCACTTAAATTGTGAATGGCATCCGACAATAAAGCCAAACTTCCCGAAAAAATTCCTCCGAGAATTTCAGTAATTGTTATTGTGGAATTTAAAACCGTAACCCAAAACAGTTTTACACCGGACACATTTGAAACGTCATGTTCATGATGATGTTCGTGGTTACATTTAGTATGAGAATGTTCCATAAAAATCTCTAAATATATTTTTTCATTTGATTGATAATTTCAGAATCAATATCTTTATAATACAGAACAGGTGCTCTGAAAACAGGAATTTTGCCGAAAGAATTCATTGGAATTAAAAGTTCAAATTCATCTCGATAATCTTTCCAGTCGATCAAAACGGGAGTATCCCAACCACCGGCTAAACAATTTTCAAATGAATCAAAAAACTCCACTTCCCCCAATAACGGCATAATATGCTTAATCTTATTTTTTGCAATATAAGTCTTTATGGGAATTCGTTTCAATTGTTTAACGTCAATTCCTTGTTTCATACTATGAATGAGAGTGTATCCTTCGTGAAAAATATGTCTTTTTATGCTAGAATCCAATTCTCGTTTTTTAGCATATCTTCCGATTAACACTCCATCAATATCGCCATTTCTCAACATTGAAAGTACTTGTGCCGCACTTCCCATTGGTATCATTTCAACTTTCTTTGATTTTTTTCTGATTTTTTCAGCAAATGGTTCCATTGTTGGGCAATAAGCTATCTTTTTCATTAATCCTCCGTAGATTATATTTATATTTTATTTTTACACTTTTCATTAAAGTATTGGTTACGGTTCCGTATTTTACACAAAGATTTATTAATTTTTGAATCTTTTTATCATCTTCATTAGAAGTAAAACAAAAGCAAACTTCAATTTCCACAATTTTTGGTGGATCTGCTTGTCTAATTCCGGTTATTTCCAAATATGTTTCTTTGAGATTAAGATGCATTTTTTGCGAAAGACTGTTAAGATTTGTGAGCAAACAAATTCCTAATGATGAAAGTAAGGTCTCGGCAGCATTTATGCCATTTTTAACACTTCCTTGCTCAGAACTCATTTTATAGGAAAAATCATGAGCACTTGCTACGGCAATGGAATTATCTTTATTATCAACTCTGACGCTGTATTTTTTCATAGTATTTATCTTCTTCTAAGTTTGAATTTCTTTTTTCTTCATATTGAGAAAAACTTTATGCCAAATTGAGGCGAAAGGCATTTGAAAAATCATACAGGTAACAACAGCCAACAATGTTAAGGGTCCGAAAGCTGCTGCCGCCAAACCCATTGCAATTGAGAGGTTTTTTGTTGCTGTACCAAAAACAATTGGAATCGTATCATTTAAAGATAATCCAAATACTTTTCTGGAAATGAAATACGAGATTGGATAGGCAACTATATAATAAAGAAGTGAACCTATTGCCGGAATCATTACAATTGAAAAATGGGATAAGATAAAGTTAGCTTTCACGGAAATTCCGATAAATACAATAAGAAACGCCATAATTGATGAAAATAAATGGAAATAAGGTTTGGAATCCAATATACCTTTCTCACCTTTATTTTTGACAATTACATACCTCGTGAGCATTGCTAATAAAAATGGTCCAATAACCAAAACAATAATTTTGTTGAATAAAACTACGGTATTAACGGCAACTTTCCCGCCGACAAGTAATTTCATTCCAAAAGGAATTAGAACTAAAGAAATCACGAACGTGGTCAAAGTTATGGAAACTGCCAAACCCATATTTGCTCCGAGAATCATAGTCCAATAAGTGATAAATCCACCCGGTGGAACAAGACTGCTCAAAACTAATCCTGCAAACATTTTTGCGGATTTAGCAAAGATCAAGGCAATGGGAAACATTATCAAAGGAGCAATTATAAGAGAGAGGGTATTTCCTAAAATTAATTGTTTCGGAAATTTAAAACTCTCAACAAATTTTTTTATTTTAAGTTCAATCATCGACGCCCAAAGCATAGAAAAAGCTACAGGTAATATCAATGATTTTAATAAGTTAATAGTACTTTTATGAAAATATTGACCTGAAAAAAATCCAATAACTAAAGTCAATAAAATCAAAAAGATCATATTTTTTTTAACAAAGGCATCTATTTTTTTTATCATTTTAACTCCTAAATAAATCAAATTTGAGCAAGTTAGCATCTATAGATAAGATGCTAAAATGCTCAATTAAGACTATTTCTTTTTGATGATTTTTATCTCATTTTGTTTGAGAAGTTTTTCGATTTTAGATTCCGGAACAGAAAGGTCGGCTAAATTGGTTGATACCAATTTGAATTTTGCCAAAGTAGCCCCCTTTTCAGACCAATATCCCATTAAAGAACTATTGTTGATTTTGATATCGGTAACATCAACTTTTTCATCTTTGAACAAATCGAAAAGTTGTTTGAAGAAATTTGTTTCAATAATATTTCCTTCAATTTCGTACTCTACAGTGAGAGCAATATCTTTATCAATATTGATAATTTTTTCACGAATTTCAGAAATGATTATTTGAGAAATTTCTTTCATTTTTGCTTCATCAAAATCAATAGTACTGTCTTTTTCAACTTTGAAATCTTCGTCAATTGCATAGCTTAAATCAACAACTACACCTGCTTTTTCCATATTTTTTTTAAGACATTTAGCCTTGCAACCGTCAAGCACAACTTGGTAATCATCATATAAAATTACCTGTGTCGGACCTTCAACTTCCGGATAAATAGCAATTGGACATCTCATAAAAGCGTTTGGAATTGCTCGCACGATTTCTCTTGCGATAAATCCGCTCATTTGTCCAATATTGGAACTTCCGAAGCAAGTATTTACTCCGATAGTTTTACCAAATTTATTATGCAAATTAATAATTGCATTCCTTGCAGAATCTGTTTTTATATCTTTTATCGGTTTTTTTATAGCCATTTTAATCTCCTTATTTTTTAACAAGTATTACAAGAACATTGTTTTTTCTATTTTAGTTCTCGTTCTTCAAAATCTTTATGACAATAATTCCGCTAAAAACCGGTCCACCAACAACAGCATAAATGTTTCATTATTATTTTTCTTCGGATATTTTACAGCAATCATTCAGTTTTGCTTCTATATTTTTTCGATCTATTTTAATATCAAAAGCTATTTCAAGAATATCATAAATTTTGGGATTGATTATTTTATAAAAAATTGAACGTCCCTCTCTTTTTGATTGAACAATTCCCAATTCTTCTAATTTAGACAATTGTAAGGAAATAGTAGGTTGGGATTTTCCTACAATATCACGGATTTTACAAACGGCTTTTTCCCCTTCTAAAATTTCTATAATAATTTTCAGTCTTGTCTCGTCACAAAGTGCTTTAAATAATTTTAGGGATGATTCTATTTTGCTATCATTAATCATTAACTATCTCCTTATTTTCGTCTTTAGTATTTTTTACCATAAAGTATAATCTGTTTAAAACATTTACTTCCGTTGTATCCGCATCATAATCTAAAAAGAGCATATTCATTTTCGGAAAAAGTTCTTTTACTTTTTTCTCAATTCCTTTCGAAATTATGTGATTGGCAATACATCCAAAAGGTTGTACGCTGACAACATTATTTATTCCACTATCGGAAAATTTCGCTACTTCCGCAGCAATTAACCAACCTTCTCCAAATTGGTCAACTAAACAGAGAATATTTTTTGCCTTTTCAGCAGCACTTCTTAATTCATAATATGGTTCCGAGTATTTGAATTTTCTTAAGATACTGTTAACTATTTTTATTTTCTTTTCTACAATGTTTTCAAAAAAAGGCATCAGAAAATCAAAGATATTTCTTTTGATAAGATTAGCTTTTTTGTTTACATCATAATTTATAAATTCCTGAATAAAGAATTCAAATAACGGTGGGACAACAACTTCTATTCCTTCCTTAATTAGCCAATCCGTAATAAATCCGTTAGCAAATGGATTGTATTTAACATAAATCTCACCGACAATCCCGATTTTACGGGTTTTAATATCTTTCGTTGGAATGTTATTAAATTCTTCCACAGCATTTTCCAAAGAATCTATAAGAAGTTTTGGCTCATTTTTCTCAATCAGTCTAATTGATTTCTCCAAATATTTATTAACAAGATTTTGGGTATCGCCTTTATTTTTTTCTCTAATAATTGTGGAAAAATATAATTTGGAAATTGAATCTGCATAAAGCATTGCTGAAAAAGTTATTGGTAAAATCTTCTTGTAATCAATTTTAAATCCGGGTTGACTATTTATTATTTTACCGGCTGTTCCGACAGCAATTACCGGAATATCATCATATCCGGCAGCAACCAAAGCTTTTTTTATTAAAGAAAGATAAGTTGAAGCACGGCATTGTCCACCTGTTTGAGTTATGCCGACAGCAATTTCATCTCGGTTATAATTTCCTTCTTTCATTGCTTTTATTACATCTCCCACAATTATTATCGCCGGATAACAAATTTCATTATTAGCAAATTTTAATCCGTAATCCACTGAACTGCGATCGGGTTTTGGTAAAATTTTTAAATTGTAACCCATAATTTTGAAAATTGCCGGAAGAAAATAAGAATAATATTCAGAAAAATACGGGGCTAAAATTGTCCTTTTTTTATCAACTTTTTCAAAAGAAGCGGTATCTGTTCTCGGTCTAAAAATATTGTCGGTTTGAAATTTTAATGCTTCTAAAAGTGATCGAACGCGTAATTTAATGGAACCGGTGCTTGTGATTTCATCTACTCTAATTGCATTATTGTTTTTCCCTTTAGTATTTAAAATACTGTTAGCTTCATCAATTGTAATTGCATCGGGTCCGCATCCGAAAGAATTTATTTGAATCATTTGAACAAGATTATCTTGATTTGCCACCCATTTTGCAACATTATAAATTCTGTTTGGATAGCTCCATTGAGTCAAAACCTGAAGATTTTTGAAATTGGATTCCGAACTAATCGGGACAGTATCTTCAGTAATAATATTTGCTCCGAGAGCAGTGATGACTTCAGGCATTTTTTGATTTATAAAAGAATCGGCATGATATGGACGTCCTGCCAAAACGATGAGAACTTGTTTATTTTTTTTTGATTTTTCTATTATTTCCAGAGCTTTTTGTCTGATATTTTGTTTAAATTTATTCTGTTCTTTGATAGCTTTTTTAAAAGCCGGTTTAAAATTTCTTTCTGAAATCCCTAATTTTTTGAAATAACTTAAACATTTTTTTGCCAATAATTTATCATTTTTAAAACTAAAGGCGGGTTTGTCATAAGGAATATGATAATTTTTATAGGGATTAATTGCATTTTCAATTACATCGGGATATCCGCTAACAACGGGGCAATTATAACTATTTTCAGCATCCTGATATTCCATTTTTTCAAAAACAACTTTTGGATAAAAAATCCTATCAACTTTCTTATCGATTAAATTTAAAATGTGTCCGTGTACCAATTTAGCAGGCATACAAACATTATCGGACATAATTGTCCCTAAACTTTTATTGTATAATTCCGCATTAGATTCATCGGAAATAACTACTGAAAATCCTAACTCCGTAAATAGAGTATGCCAGAAAGGATAGTTTTCATAAACATTTAACACTCGCGGAATTCCAATTCTTAATCCCTTTTCATTGCTTTTTCTATCAAATATTTGCTGTAATTTGTAAGCAATAATGCTTTCTCCTTTTTGAGATGACTCTCCCTTATTGCTGAATATTTTTTCACATTTATTTCCTGAATAAAAGGTGTTTCCGTTATCAAAATTAAATTTGGTAATCGTACAAAAATTATTGCAACCTTTACAATGTAATTCTTTCGTGGTGTAGCTGTTATCAATATCAAGCCCGGATAATCCAACAAAAGAAGATTCTTTGTTTCCATTTTCATAAACAAATTTAGCAAAGAGTGAGGCTCCAAAAGCTCCCATTAATTCGGGAATCGTACTGCAAATTGTTTGTTTGCCGGTTAATTTTTCAAAAGCTCGATGAACTGCCGGATTTTTAAAAGTACCGCCTTGAAGAACGATGTTATCTCCCAATTCGGAAAAATCTCTCAATTTTAAAACTTTAAATAAGGAATTTTTTATGACAGAAATTGCTAACCCTGCTGAAATCTCTGAAATTTCGGCATTTTCGCGAAGAGCTTCTTTAACTTTTGAATTCATAAAAACCGTGCATCTAATTCCTAAATCGGAAGGAACTTTAGCGGTGCATGCCATTTCGGCAAACTTTACAACCGGATATCCTAAAGACTGAGAAAATGTATCGATGAAAGAGCCACAACCTGAAGAACACGATTCATTTAATTCAATTCGGGTGATAGCATTATTTCTTATAAATATTGCTTTCATATCCTGACCACCGATATCTAAAATAAAAGAAACATTCGGTTGGAAAAATTTTGCTCCGGTATAGTGGGCAATCGTTTCTACAATTCCGATATCCAATCCAAATGCGGCTTTTATTAAATCCTCACCATATCCGGTTGCCGCTGATTTTATTATATTCACTTCTTTATGGTATTTTTTTAATTCTGCAACAAATTTAGAAAGCCCTGTAACAATCGTTCCGATTGGATCCCCATTGTTTTGAGCATAATAACTGAAAACTATTTCGTTTTTTTCTCCGAGAAAAACTATTTTTGTCGTTGTCGAACCGGAATCTATTCCTAAAAAAAGATTTTTCCCTTCATAATTTTCGATTGATATTTTTTGTATTTTTTCTGTAAATCTTGTCTTTTCCCAAGCGTGGAATTCCTTTTCATCTTTAAAAAGACTATTCAAAGAATTCTTCTTCTTAGTTTTAATATTCTTAGCTTTTGAAAATTTTTCAATAAGCTCGCTTAATTTATAAACTTTGCTCTTTTTAGAAACAGCTGCACCTAAAGCCGGAAAGTATTGTCCATAAGAAATCTTTTCCACATCTTTTTCCGTAAAATTAAGATTTTCCAAAAATATTTTTACCAATTCATCAAGAAAAGTTAAAGGCCCCCCCAAAAGAAGAATTTTAGGTTTGATGTCATTTCCGCGTGCCAAAGTATTTATTACCTGAATGGATACCGCATGAAAAATGGAGGCAGCGATGTCGGAATGAGGAATATTACGACTTAATAAATTTTGGACATCTGTTTTTGCAAAAACTCCACATCGAGAAGCAACATTATATTTTTTAGTACTTTTTTTCGCCAGATCATTTAATTCGGAATGTTTAAGATTCATTAACGATGCCATTTGATCAATAAATGCTCCGGTCCCACCGGCACAACTTCCATTCATTCTTATGTCAGGAACTCGATCGGGAGAAAGAAAAATCATTTTGGAATCTTCTCCGCCAATATCTACAATTACATTTACATCTTTATGAAATTTTTTAGCGTATTCTGTTTCAGAAACAACTTCTTGAATAAATGGTATTTGTATTTTTTCGGAAATTCCCATCCCGGCGGAACCTGTAATGTGCATTGTTACGTCTTGTTCGCCGAACTCTGCAAAAATTTCTTGCAAATTTGGAATAACCGCATCATAAACTTTTGCATTATGACGTTTATAATCTGAAAAAATAATTTCATGACCGTTTCTTAACGCCACAATTTTTGCTGTTGTTGAGCCAACATCCAAACCTAAATTTATCATTAAAACCTCCGACATATTTACAAACGCCAATATTTTAATATATTTATAGATGTCAATATGTTATTTTTCTGTTCTTACTTTTACGAATATTTTTTAGAACAAATATAACGTCTATTTTATTATATATTAAGGGATTATAGCATTATCAAATATGTATATTTTTTCCTGTCTTCAGCTGACAAAACTTCACTTATGAGTGGTGTTTGATTGCCGAAAACACCCGGATTTTCATTTCATTATTTGACATTCTAATGCAAATTGATTCTTATTTTTTAATAAAAAAAAGATTTGACAGAAACTACCGGATTTTTCCAGAGGTGTGTAAATACTTAGTTTTAAGGAGAAGAATATGAAACTATCTGAAAATGTCTGGCTGCTGATCATTCTTATGACCTTGCCGCTATTCGCTTTTTCGCAGGAAAAATATGATTCTAAACCCAATCTGATTTTTACCGGAAAAGCTGTTCCAATTGCAAAAAACACGTTGCAGATTGTTACTTCTTACAAAAATAACTCTCGCTACAAAATGTTTAATCCTATGACAAAAAAGACAGAAAAAATATCGGATAAAATAGCACTCAATGATGCTAATTTTGATTTGCTTTTGCGTTATGGATTTTCTCCAAAATTTGATTTTGGCATTGAAATTCCCTTTGAATCCTCTCATAAATATTCTCCGATGGGAGAAATGAAAGGAACGGGGATAAATGATGTGTCGTTATTAACCGGATTCAATATTTTAAATGGCAAGAATTCTCGCAATTTTTTGAAGAATAATTTCCGTATTAGTTTTCCTTCCGGAAGTTATGATAATTTGAAATCCAACGAAATTCCTCTCGGACTTGGATGTTTTTCTGTAACTGATGAAATTAGCGGGTTTCATCAATTTGAGAGAAACAACCTAATGTATTCAGTCCGTTATACTTATCGCAATGAAAACTCTTCTAACTCAGTTGATATTGGTGATGAAGTCGGTGGAGAAGTTGTATTTACAAAAAATATTGCAAATGAATTAGGGAAATTCGGAATTAAATCCGGTTTAAATTCTTATTATAAATTTGATGATGAATTGAACGACGTTTCACTTCCCAATCAAGAAAAGTTTGTAACTTCCATATCTGAAGGTGTTTGGTATGCATTTAACAAAGATCTTTATTTTTCATTAGAAGTGCCAATCACAATTTATAAAGATGAAGAATGGTTCACTGACTCTCAAGTTATTTTCCGTGCCAATTATTTTATTGATTTTACAAAAAACAAATAGGAGATTATTATGAATAAGAAAAAATATATGCTGATAATTTCAGCCGTTATATCGATATTTGGCCTGATGGCTTGCCAATCAAAAACACCTGAAAAAATGCCAAAATTTATGGGATATGTTGAAAATACTCAACTAAATGTTACTACAAGAATGCCTGGAAAAATTGAAGATATTTATGTTGATGAGGGCGACACTCTTAAAGCCGGACAGATTGTAGCCAAATTGGATTCCAAAGAATTGGAAGCTAATTTATCTGCTCTAAAAACAAAGTTAAAAAATATTGCCGTAAATAAAAATCGAGTATTAAATTTATTTAAAGCCGGTGCTGTTTCTAAACAAAAATTAGATGAAATTGAAACCGGTTACGCAATGCTCTCCGACAAAATTAGCGGTCTGGAAATTCGCTTAAACGATATGACAATAACTGCCCCGGTTGATGGTATTGTCAGCGTAAAAGTTTTGGAAAAGGGACAAATGATGCCTCCGGGAATGCCGGTGGTTATTGAGACAGATCCTTCCGAAACGTGGGGAAGATTTGCTATTCCCGAAACCTATTTGGATCAAATTGATTTGGGTAAAAAATTAAAGATTACAAGCAATATCCCTAATTTGGTTTTCGATGCGAAAGTTGTTTTTATTGCACCGGTGGCTGATTTTGGTGTTCATACTCCTACCACTCTCAGTGATGAAGAAGATGTAAGAACTTTTGATATCAAAGTAAAAATATTGAACAAACAAATGAAATGTAAACCGGGAATGTCGCTTTATTTATCATTAAATCCTATTCATAACCAAAATACAAACTAGATGTTTAAGAGAGATATGTTATGAAAAAAATAATGAAAATGATTATGAAGATAATTATGAAAATAGTAATTGTCTCAACCGGACTAACTCTATTCTTTAGTCTAATGGCAGGGATGTATTACAAAAGCGCTCCTCGACATATCAAAATAGCAATTTTAGATGAAGATCACACAGCGTTCAGCCGATCTCTGATTCATGCTATTTCGGCAACGGATTATTTTAAAATTGTCGGTAGTTCCAGAGATTATTTAAGATTGAAAAAAACTATTGATGATGATGATGCTGATATTGGGCTAACAATTCCTCACGGAGCATGGAAAGATGTTTTGAATAAAAGAAATGTCAAAATATTAACTATTGTCAACGGTTCGAAAAATCCAACTGTTCCTAAAACGGGATTAATGATGATTGGCAAAATAATTATGACCTTTAACAGTCAATTGGCGATGCATTTACGTGTTGAAGACCTCGGAGATGTTCCAAATTCCAGACATATGAAGAAACCGCCTTTGATGCTTACACATCGTTCATTTTACAATCCGTCTCTATCAATGGAATCTTCAATGCTTCCTGCCTTTATGGGACTCGCAATGCAAATTGTATCTATGTTAATAATTCTTTTTATGATTAAAGATAATCTTAGTAAAATGAAATTAAAAATACCCGATTTGAAATTTGCCAGACAATTACCTGCTTGGGATTTAGCTATAATTGTTATTGTAAGTTGGTTTATTGTCGGTACTTCAATATCCATAGCTTTTTTCACTACCATGCATCTTTTTGGGGTAGCCTTCACACCTCACGTTATGCATAATACGGTAATTGTGATTTTTACTTTCGTCCTTTCGATGGAAAGTATTATCTTTTTCTTAGCAATGAATATAAATCATATGGGAGCTCATGCAGCTTTGATTACATTGATTGTTATTCCGGTATTTATGTATTCTGGATATTTAATTCCGCTCGAACAAATGGCTGACTTGCCGAGAACAATTGGAGGTTTATTCCCTCTGAGATACTACCTAAATGCATTATATCCGGTATTTAATCATCATAAAGAGCTATCTTTTGTTGCTCCATATTTGCATAAATTATGGAAATTTAGTTTAAGTTTTTTCGGACTTTCAACATTATTCCTTATTTGGGGACATGTTGAAAGAAATTGTTTAAAGAAAAAAATGAAAGAAGATTCCGAATTAAATGTAATCACTTCAAATTAATAATAAGGATAAAAATATTATGAAAAATCTTATTTTAATCGCTGTAACTTTGTTTGTTAGCATTTCTTCATACGCTGCAACAATTGAAGTTACCCTTCCTCAAGCAATTGATTTGGCTTTGAAAAATAATCCTTCAATCAAAATTGCGAACTCTGAAATAAATATTGATAAAGCAAAAAAGATGCAAATTAAAGCAATGTTTTATCCAAAAATTAGTTCTGTCAGTAAATATTTTAATACAAATCATCTCCCCTCAATGTATCATCTTGGTGGAGTAAATATGCCGGTTTTTGATAACACCGGAGAAATGACCGGAGATCATCTGACTTTTCATCCAATGGCACCTTATCCAAATAAAGTTGGAATGGCATATCGAACGGATATTAATTTGATGTTTCCTTTATATACCGGAGGTAAAAGGCATAATGCTATCAAAAGTATCGATAAAATGCACAATGCCAATCAAAGCAATTTGAATGAAAAGAAATCATTACTGACTTATAATGTAAAAAAAGTGTTTTCGAATATTTTGTTTTTGAATAAAGTTATTGATGTTTACGAAGAAGCTCTTTCTCAATACAATAAACATCTTGAACTTGCGAAAGTTGCGTATAAACAAGGAGTACGTTCCGAATTGGACATCTTAAAATTTCAAAGTAAAATAGAAGAATTTAAATCTAAAATCATCGATTTAAAAGGGAAACGCGAAATTGCAAATATCGGTCTTGCAAATTTATTGAATTTACCGGCAACCGATCATTTGATTTGTATTGCTGATAAAAAAGATATTACAACTGAAAATATTACGGAAGATTATTCCCAAAAAATGAATAAGATCCTTTCTAACAATTGGAAAATTAAGATGCTTCAAGATAAAATCGCGGCATTGAATTTTAAGAAAAAAATAAATTCATCTAAAAAATTACCGACGATTTTTGCCTTTGGAAATTATAATCTCACCCATAATATGGATTTTGCTCCTTTTGATGAAACTTGGCATGGTTCATACGCTGTTGGTTTAGGTTTAAAAGTTGATATTTTTGACGGCAATAAATCTAAAGGAGAAACTGCGGAGACTAATGCGACAATAGGAAAATTAAAATATTCCAAAGAAGGACTCTCTCTAAAATTAAGAATAGATTTAGAAAAATCTTTGGCGAAAATACAATCTTTAATCGCCGAAAAGAAAGCGCTTGAAAAAAATCTCATTGTTGCCCAAAAAGCTTTGAGTATTGTTACGGTAGGCTTTAATAACGGTGTTAATACAAATATTGAATTAAATGATGCCGCTTTAAAAATAATTAAAGTTAAAACTTTAATAGCTAAAACCGAGAAAGACATCAATATTGAAAAAGCTAATATTGTTTATTTATCCGGTGGTTTCGGAAATTAATAAACTAATTTGAAAATAAAAGAGGGAAGTTTTCGCTTTCCTCTTTTTTACGTATATTCTTAAAAAAATTTCAATTCCAAAATTAGTAAGATGCTTTATATATTAAAATCTAAATAACCGCTTAGATAAGTTTCTTTTCATAATGATAAAGACAAAGACTTTTTTATGAATGATGCGAGTTTTTGGGAAACAATACAAGGTTTATCCGGTACCTAAATTAATTTTCTTGACTTAATATGCAAGATAACTTGATCTCAGGTTAAAAAATAAATAAACATGATAAATAAAGGATTGCTATGAATATTAATTACTCTCTTATGAAACTTTTTTGCCATAAATGAAAAAAATAATATTCTTTGATACTGAGATTAATCCCAAAACTGAACAAATCCTTGATTTCGGAGCATTAACAGATAATGGAGAAATTTTTCATTCAAA